>NZ_JBFRDW010000535.1:0-4278 GCF_052113985.1 Pseudoduganella sp. RAF53_2
GTCCAGCAGCAGCACGCGCGGTTCAACGGCCAGCGCGCGCGCCAGTGCGATTCGCTGACGCTGGCCGCCGGACAGCTGCGGCGGATAGCGGTCAGCCAGCCAGTCCAGCTGCACCAGCTCCAGCAGCTCTTTCACCTTGCGGCGGATCTGGTCTTCCGACGGACGCTCGGCGCGCGGCTTCACGCGCAAGCCGAATGCCACGTTTTCGAACACAGTCATATGCTTGAACAACGCGTAGTGCTGGAACACGAAGCCCACCTGGCGCTCACGCACGTGGCGGTCGGAAGCATCCTGGCCATCCAGCAGCACCTGGCCCGAATCCGGATGTTCCAGGCCGGCGATGCAGCGCAGCAGCGTGGTCTTGCCGCAGCCCGATGGACCGAGCAGCGCGGTCAGTTCGCCCGATGGGAAGTCCAGCGAGACATTATTCAGTGCCACGAAGTCGCCGAAGCGCTTGTTGATGTTCTTGACTGCGATTGTCATATCAATGCTCCTGTGCGTCGTCGGCCTTGTTTTCGTGCAGACGCCACTCGATAAAGGTTTTCAGTGCCAGCGTGACCAGCGCGAGCAGCGCCAGCAAGGAGGCCACGGCAAAAGCGGCCGCGAAGTYGTATTCGTTGTASAGRATCTCGACSTGCAGCGGCATGGTGTTGGTCWSGCCGCGGATRTGGCCCGACACCACCGACACCGCGCCGAACTCGCCCATCGCGCGGGCATTACACAGGATCACGCCATACAGCAGGCCCCATTTGATATTCGGCAGCGTCACGCGGAAGAAGGTTTGCAAGCCGTTCGCGCCCAGCACCACGGCCGCTTCCTCTTCTTCACTGCCCTGCGCCTGCATCAGTGGAATCAGTTCACGCGCCACGAAGGGGAAGGTAATGAAGATAGTGGCGATGACGATGCCCGGCACGGCAAACAGGATCTTGATGTCGTGCTCCGCCAACCATGGACCGAACCAGCCCTGCGCGCCGAACAGCAGCACGTAGATCAGGCCCGAGATCACCGGCGATACCGAGAACGGCAGGTCGATCAGCGTCAGCAGCAGGCTCTTGCCGCGGAATTCGAATTTGGTAATGCACCAGGACGCGGCCACGCCGAACACGAGATTCAGCGGCACGGCAATGACAGCGGTCAGCAGCGTCAGCTTGATGGCGGAAATCGCATCGTCATCCACGATAGCGGAAGCGTACGTGTCCCAGCCCTTCTTCAGCGCTTCGGTGAACACGGCCACCAGCGGTACGAAGAGGAACAGGGTCAGGAAAGTCAGCGCCACCAAAATCAAGACGCGGCGCACCCACGCCGGTTCCATCGCTTCGTAGCGGCTTGGCAGTTCGCCGCGGCGGGATTGCGTACTCATTTGCCGGACCTCCGCGCCCATGCCTGCAGCAGGTTAATCGCCAGCAGCAGCAGGAAGGAGACGATCAGCATCACCACCGCAATCGCGGTGGCGCCCGCGTAGTCGTACTGTTCCAGCTTGGTGATGATGAACAGCGGCGTGATCTCGGAAACCATTGGCATATTACCGGCGATGAAAATCACCGAACCGTATTCGCCGGTCGCGCGCGCGAACGCCAGTGCGAAGCCGGTCAGCAGCGACGGCATGATGGTCGGGAACACCACGCGGCGGAAGGTCTGGAAGGCCGAAGCACCAAGGCTGGCGGCAGCTTCCTCCAGTTCGCGCTCGGCGTCTTCCAGCACCGGCTGCACGGTCCGCACTACGAACGGCAGACCAATGAAAGTCAGCGCGACGACGACGCCCAGCGGCGTGAAAGCCACTTTCACGCCCAGCACACCTTCCAGGTAGCGCCCGATCCAGCCATTGGACGAATACAGTGCGGTCAGCGTGATGCCCGCAACAGCGGTCGGCAGCGCGAACGGCAAATCGACCAGCGCGTCGACGATGCGTTTGCCAGGGAACTTGTATCGCACCAGCACCCAGGCAACCACACCGCCAAAGAAAACATTGAACACAGCGCCAATGAAGGCGGCGCCAAAGGTCAACCGATAAGACGCGACCACGCGCTCATTGGTCACGGCGTTCCAGAAGCCTTCCCAGGTCAGGGTAAAAGTCTTCAGGAAAATGGCGGACAGGGGGATCAGGACGATCAGCGCGAGATAGAAGATCGTGAATCCGAGCGACAGCTTAAAGCCGGGCATCACCCTGTAGGGCGCCCTCCTGGCTTTCACCGCCTCCGCCGGCGCAGACACCGGCAACGCTACTGCTGACATGCTTGCTCCCTCTTATTACATTTCCGACTAATAGGGTCGCATATTCGCATTCCAGCGTTATAAACCAAACTAACCTTTTGTCATTTGCTTAGATGCTAAAACGAAGGTGCCGTGTTACATTGTTATCAAGCGTAGTTGTTATAGATTCTCTTGGAGGAGACTTGAAATGAACGATTCGCTGCTGTTGACCGACCGCCTGTGCGACCTGACCGAACTGGCCCTGCAGGCCCACACCCATCTGGAAAAAGCCACCGTTTTCGCTGCCGCCAAGGCCATCGAAGGCGAATTCACCACCTGCGAACGCGCCCTGGATGAGACGGCGGCCGAGAAGGTGCGCGCGATCTGCGCCACCATCTGCTCCGCGATCGGCTATGCGCCGGCGCACGGCAAGACCAATCCGCAATTGATCGTCTGCGCCCGTACCGACATCTCCGCCCTGCGCCAGCACCTCAAGCGCTCGCAGTTCCCCATGCCGGACATGCCGCTGGACGTCGATACTTACATCGCCCACTGAGTCCTTCCAGGCCGTGTGCTCGCCGCGCACGGCCTAAATAATCAGTTTGCTGGCTTTCATCTGCTCGATGATGGCGCCCGAGAATTTCGGCACCAGCTCATTTTCCGTTTCCCGCCGCGGCGCCGTGATCTTGATTGAGCGCGCCCACAATACCTTTGGCTGCGACACTTCATGCAAATGCGCGATGACGACCGTTTCCCGCGTGCCCTGCGTGTTCACCAGATTGCTGGCCAATTCCAGCACCAGCTCGTAGCGCGGCTGCCTGCGCGTCGCGACGTAGTGGCCCATCTTCTGCGACACATCTTTCGCCAGGTAACTCGACAGGCTGATCAAGACCGCCCTGCCGATCATGCTCGCCTCATCCTCTTCCGCGCTGGTGATGGTCGGCTGCTGCGGCCCGGACGTCTTCTCCTGCTTGATAATCTTTACCCCGGTCGTGCTGTTCTTCCAGCTCACCCGCACGGACTGATCGCCAAGACTCACCTCGCCGGCATTGGTCGCCACCAGGACGTCATATGGACTCGCACAACCAGCAAGCATCACCACCACTGCCACAACCATCGCACACGAAGCCAGCCGTCCCATCACAGGAATCCTTGATTGCATTAATGAAATGCAATGTTAGCAACAGTAGGCCATGTAAAGCGACAATAAAGCGATACCCTTGCTAATGCTTGTTGTTATTCCAGCAAAAATCAGGGTTTGCGCTGCTGGAGGAACCAGTCGAACAGGCCGGTTTTGGCGTCGTAGGCGTAGACCCAGGCGTCGATGTGGCCGGCTTCAGGGAGCATGGTGTATTTGACGTTGCCGCCGGCGGCGCGCAGTGCCTGGACCATCGTGGCGGATTCTGATTCGGGAACGGCGGTATCCTTGGCGCCGTGGAAGACCCAGGTGGGAATGTTCTTCAGTTTGAAGGCGTAGTGGGCCATTCCGCCACCGCAGATGGGGGCGACGGCAGCGAAGTAATCGGGGTGGCGCATGGCCAGCTCCCAGGCGCCGTAGCCGCCCATGCTCAGTCCGGTCAGATAGACGCGGTGACGGTCTACGTTGTACTTGGCCAGCACGTCATCGATCATTCCCTTCAATTGACCGACGTCCCAACCGATAGGTTCGGGCGCTTGCGGCGATATCACCATGAACGGGAAGTCCGGATTCGCTTCGGCAATCGCCGGCGGCCCCCACTTCTTCACCCGTTCAAGATCATTGCCGCTCTCACCTGAGCCATGCAGGAACACAATCAGCGGCACCGCCTGCCCTTTGTCCGAATATGCCTTGGGTTTGAACAGCAAGTAGTTGATCTTCGATTGCACGGTCGTGGCCCCCGCTTGCTGCACAGGTTGAGCGAAGGCGGAGGCACTGAGAACTGCGAACAGGGAGACGCTGAGAAGGCGTTTGAGCATGGCTGTCGGCGGTGAGAGATCGGTGCGGCAATCATATCCCCCTTTGCTCGGGTCAAGGCGAAAAAAAGCCCCCGAACGGGGGCTGGAAGAGATAGAAAACCTGATTACTTGTTCGGCTGCGGGGTGATGCGC
>NZ_JBFRDW010000536.1:0-4276 GCF_052113985.1 Pseudoduganella sp. RAF53_2
CCGTAAAGGTGCCAACAAAACTCAGTCTAGGAGACGATGTGCCAGATGTAAACTTGTTGTCGACAAATATTCCAATTATTTTAGGTTTCGCGCAACAAGATTTTATGGTTTCGTTCCGCATGTCAGCTTTATTTTAAGAAACCTCAAGAAATTAAAATTTATCGATAGTAATAAAAGTTTCACTCAGGAATATTGAAAAATAAGTAATTTATTGTTAAATTGGTATTTCCAAACTTTTCGGGGATTCCATGAAACAAGCTTTTGCCTTGATTGTCAGCGTGGTGGCCGCCGCCTCCGCCCATGCTCAAACGCCGCACAAATACGCCATCGTTTCGCTGGCAGGCGCCAATGTCTCGGTGCTGACCTATGTGACTGGCACGGGAACGAATCAGGGTCCAAACAACAAGCAGGTCGTCGCATTGAATAATCCGGTGTTGGACGATGCGGCTATCAAGGCAGCCACTGCCGTCATCAAGAAGAACGAGCCCGATGCCACGGTGCTGCCGCTGCTGACAATGGACGCGCAGCTGCTCAGGTCCGGCAACGCGATGTTTGAAGAGCCGGACCAGAACGCGTCCAGCCGCGAGCGCCTGGCCAGCATGTGGCAGGGCAAAGACATCACCCACGTCATCGTGGTCACGCCTGGACACGGCGATGTCGACGTCAAATTCACCAATACATCAATGACAATGGGGAAGGCCGATGGCATCGGCTTCTTCGTCGATAACGAAGCGCGCACAACCGGGCGTCCAGACAACAGCACCGCCACCGGCCTGGTGATGCCGCTGGCCTATCTGCACCTGCGGCTGGTGGACGCCAAAACCCTGCAGGTGGTGAAGGAAGTATCGCAAAAGGAGGCGCGCATTCTGACCCCGGCGCCCACCGACGACGCCAACCTCTTCGCCTGGAATAATCTGACGCCCCAAAAGAAGCTGGAATACCTGCAGCTGATTACCCGCCAGGCTGTATCGAAAGGGCTGCCCAAGCTGCTGGCGGCCGAATAAAGCCTGCATGGCCAATCCAATAGTTATTTTCACGATAACTTTTTGGCATAAATTCGTGAAACTACCTAGGATTGGCCGTACAAGCGTCTGTTAGAATCGGGGGATTCGTATTTAGAACATTGGAAGGGGGCAGTACAGATATGGACTCGGCATCTGATAAAAAAGAAGAACTTCGACAGCAACTTCGCGCAGCAGCACTTGAATATCACGAGTGTCCAAGACCCGGCAAAATCAGCGTCACCCCCACCAAGCAACTCTCCAATCAGCGCGACCTCGCGCTGGCCTATTCCCCCGGCGTAGCAGCTCCCTGCGAAGAAATCGTCGCCGATCCAGCCAATTCCTATAAGTACACCGCGCGCGGCAACCTGGTCGCCGTGATCTCGAACGGTACCGCCGTTCTGGGCCTGGGCAATATCGGTGCGCTGGCATCCAAGCCGGTCATGGAAGGCAAGGGCGTGCTGTTCAAGAAGTTCGCCGGCATCGACGTCTTCGACATCGAAATCAACGAGCAGGACCCGGACAAGCTGGTCGACATCATCGCCGCACTGGAACCGACCTTCGGCGGCGTGAACCTGGAAGACATCAAAGCACCTGAATGCTTCTACATCGAGCGCAAGCTGCGCGAAAAGATGAAGATCCCGGTCTTCCACGACGACCAGCACGGCACCGCCATCATCGTGGGCGCGGCCATCCTGAACGGTCTGAAATACATCAAGAAAGACATCAAGAACGTCAAGCTGGTGGTGTCCGGCGCGGGCGCTGCGGCACTGGCTTGCCTGGACCTGATCGTCGACCTCGGCTTCCCGATCGAAAACATCGTGGTGACCGACCTGGCGGGCGTGGTCTACAAGGGCCGCAAAGAACTGATGGACCCGGACAAGGAGCGCTTCGCGAGCGAAACCAGCGCGCGTACCCTGGCTGAAGTGATCGAAGGCGCGGACATCTTCCTCGGCCTGTCCGCCGGCGGTGTGCTGAAGCAGGACATGGTCAAGCAGATGGCGCCGAACCCGCTGATCCTGGCGCTGGCCAATCCGACCCCGGAAATCCTGCCGGAAGACGTGAAGGCGGTGCGCGGCGACGCCATCATCTGCACCGGCCGTTCGGACTATCCGAACCAGGTCAACAACGTSCTSKGCTTCCCMTACATCTTCCGTGGCGCGCTGGATTGCGGCGCTGCCACCATCACGCGCGAAATGGAAATCGCCGTGGTGCACGCGATTGCGGAACTGGCCCACGCCGAGCAATCGGACATCGTGGCGTCCACCTACGGCATCGCCAATCTGGCCTTCGGCCCTGAATACCTGATCCCGATGCCTTTCGATCCGCGCCTGCTGATCAAGATCGCACCGGCCGTGGCGAAGGCCGCTTTCGATTCCGGCGTGGCAACCCGCCCGATCGAAGACCTGGAAGCGTATGCGGACAGCCTGCAGCAATTCGTCTACCGTTCCGGCACCTTCATGAAGCCGCTGTTCTCGGTGGCGAAGAAGGCCCACACGGACCTGAAGCGCATCGTGTACGCGGAAGGCGAAGAAGAGCGCGTGCTGCGCGCGGTGCAGGTGGTGGTCGACGAGAAGCTGGCGCGTCCAATCCTGGTGGGCCGTCCGGCCGTGCTGGAAGCGCGCATCCAGAAGTTTGGCCTGCGCCTGAAGCCGGGCGTGGACTATGCCGTCATCAACCYGGACTACGATGAGCGCTACCGCCAATACTGGCAGGCATACTACGAGCTGACCGCTCGTAAAGGCGTGACCCAGGAATACGCCAAGCTGGAAATGCGCCGCCGCCATTCGCTGATCGGCGCCATGATGATCAAGAAGGGCGATGCCGACGGCATGATTTGCGGCACCTTCGGCACCACCCAGCTGCACCTGCATTACATCGACCAGGTGCTGGGCCGCCGTCCAGGCGCCTGCGTGTACGCGGCGATGAACATCCTGGTGCTGCCTGAACGCCAGCTGGCCATGGTGGACACCCACGTCAACGAGAACCCGACCGCCAACGAACTGTCGGCCATCACCATCATGGCAGCGGACGAGATGAAGCGCCTCGGCCTGGAGCCGCGCGCGGCCCTGCTGTCGCATTCGAACTTCGGCTCCTCCAACAGCGAGTCGGCGCAGAAGATGCGCGCCACGCTGGAGCTGGTGCGCGAACGCGCGCCGGATCTGGAAGTGGACGGCGAAATGCACGGCGATACCGCGCTGGATTCCAAGCTGCGCAAGAAGATCATGCCGAACTCCTATCTGGAGCGCGACGCGAACCTGCTGGTGATGCCGAATATCGACGCCGCCAACATTGCCTACAACCTGGTCAAGAGCTCGGCCGGTAACGGCATCACCATCGGCCCGATCCTGCTGGGTTGCGCCGCGCCGGTGCACATCCTGACGCCTTCCGCTACGGTACGCCGCATCGTCAACATGACCGCGCTGTGCGTGGTGGATGCCGTTGCTGCCAACGCTACCAGGAAAGACAACGCATGACCGATCTGCTGCTTGCCATCGTCCACCACCTTTGCGCCTTCGGCATCGCGGCGGTAGTCACCGCTGAACTGGTTCTGGTACGACCTGGCATGCAGCCGCCGGCCGTGCGCCTGGCCGCCCGCTACGATGCAGCCTACGGGCTGCTAGCAGTTGGGCTTCTGGTGATTGGCTTCCTGCGCGTCTACTTCGGCGCCAAGGGCCACGACTACTACTTCCACAACCACATCTTCTGGACCAAGGTCGGCCTGTTTGCTGTCATGGGCCTGCTGTCCATCAAGCCCACGCTGCGCATGCTGCGCTGGCAGAAAGCGCTGCGCGCCGACGCCGGATTCGTGCCGCAGGAAGTGGAAATCAAGGCCGTGCGCAAGCTGCTGATGGCCGAAATTCACGTCTTCGCCCTGATCCCGATTGCGGCTGCCGCCATGGCCCGCGGCTACGGCTACGTAGCATAATTGCTATCTTGTAATATGTTGTAAAGCGCGCCTTTTGGCGATACCTGCTCTGTTACAATTACAGGTTCGATAACACCGCAGTTGGATTCGTACATGACCACCACAAAGCGCGCCCTGATTACGGGCATTTCCGGCCAGGACGGCGCCTATCTGGCCCAGCTGCTGCTGGAAAAGGGCTATGAAGTCACCGGCACCTTCCGCCGCACCAGTTCCGTCAATTTCTGGCGCATCGAAGAACTGGGCATCCAGAATCACCGGAATCTGAAACTGGTCGAATTCGATCTGACCGATATGGGCTGCATCATTCGCCTGCTGCAGATCGGGAATTTCGACGAGGTCTACAACC
>NZ_JBFRDW010000537.1:0-4257 GCF_052113985.1 Pseudoduganella sp. RAF53_2
TTTACGACCAGACCTGCGCCGCCGAGAAGCGCCGCCGCCGCAAGAAGAACGAATTCCCGGACCCGAACAAGCGCATGGTCATCAACGAAGCAGTGTGCGAAGGCTGCGGCGACTGCGGTATCCAGTCCAACTGCGTATCGATCCTGCCAAAGGAAACCGAGTTTGGCCGCAAGCGCACCATCGACCAGTCCAGCTGCAACAAGGATTACTCGTGCACGAAGGGCTTCTGCCCATCCTTCGTAACCGTTGAAGGCGGCACGCTGAAGAAGTCCAAGACTGGCGTGGCGAAGACCGACGACTGGGGCGATCTGCCAGTGCCTGCACTGCCGGCATGCGAGCAGCCGTACAACATCCTGATCAACGGTATCGGCGGCACCGGTGTGATTACCGTCGGCGCGCTGATGGGCATGGCCGCCCACCTTGAAGGCAAAGGCGCTTCCGTGCTGGATATGACCGGCATGTCGCAGAAAAACGGCTCGGTGACTTCGCACGTCAAGATCGCCCGCACCCCGGCTCACCTGCGCGCACAGCGTATCGCGACCGGCGAAGCAGACCTGATCCTGGGCTGCGACATGCTGACCTCCGGTGCTTCCGACGCGATCTCGAAGATGCGTCCGGGCCGCACGCTGGCTGTGGTCAACCTGCACGAGCAGCCGCCTGGCACCTTCGCGCAAAATCCTGACTGGGAATACCCGGTTGAAAACGTGGAAGCGCTGATCACCGAATCCGTTGGCGGTCCGCAGGCTGTGGACTTCATCAATGCGACCAAGCTGGCGACGGCGCTGATGGGCGACTCGATTGCCTCCAACCTGTTCATGCTGGGTTACGCATGGCAGCGCGGCCGCATTCCGCTGAGCGAAGCAGCCCTGCTGCGCGCCATCGAGATGAACGGCGTGGCCATCGAATCGAACAAGAAGAGCTTCCTGTGGGGCCGCCGTGCCGCCGTGGACCTGAAGCGGGTGGAGAAGACCGCTACCCCGACCCAGGCCATCGTGGTGCAGCTGCCGCAGTCGCTGGAAAACGTGATCAAGAAGCGCGTCGAGTTCCTGACCGGCTACCAGGACGCCGCATGGGCCGCTTCCTACGAGGAGCTGGTGACCCAGGTGCGCACCAAGGAAACCTCGCTGGGCCTGGGTAACAAGCTGTCCACCGCCGTAGCCAAGTCGCTGTTCAAGCTGATGTCTTACAAGGACGAATACGAAGTGGCGCGCCTGTACACCGATGGCCGTTTCGTCGAGCAGCTGAAGCAGCAGTTCGAAGGCGACTTCTCTCTGAAATTCAACCTGGCGCCGCCGCTGTTCGCGAAGAAGGATGCCAAGGGCCACCTGGTGAAGGCGGAGTACGGTTCGTGGATGTGGAAGGCGTTCTCGCTGCTGGCCAAGTTCAAGGGCCTGCGCGGCGGCGCACTGGATATCTTTGGCCACACCGCGGAGCGTAAGATGGAGCGTGCGCTGATTACCGAGTACCGCGCGCTGGTGGGCGAACTGCTGAGCAGCTTGTCGGCTGGTAACCACGAGCAGGCGATTGCCATCGCGAACCTGCCGGAGAAAATCCGCGGCTTTGGCCATGTGAAGGAGAAGGCTGTGGAGACTTATCAGGGTGATAAGTCGCGCTTGCTGGCTGCTTTCAAGAGCGGCGACCGCGCGCACGCTGCCTGATAAAACCAACGGCGTAACCCAGGTGGCTGCCACGATGTGGCAGCCACCAGTTTCACGCCATTGGTTCTAAATCGCTTGACTTGACGTTAACGTAAACGTCATATAATGAAAAATCTACCGTTCCAAGGATTCCCAATGAACGACATCGCCTCCGCCAAGAAACTCTCCTCCGAGCCGGAACAGTACAAGCCCGCGAACAAAGTCCGCTTTGTCACCGCCGCCTCCCTGTTCGACGGCCACGACGCCTCGATCAACATCATGCGCCGTATCCTGCAATCGAACGGCGTGGAAGTCGTCCACCTCGGCCACAACCGCTCGGTGGACGAAGTCGTGACCGCCGCTTTGGCGGAAGACGTGCAAGGCATCGCCATTTCGTCCTACCAGGGCGGCCACGTCGAGTACTTCAAATACATGATCGACCTGCTGCGCCAACGCGGCGGCGCCCACATCAAGGTGTTCGGCGGCGGCGGCGGCGTGATCGTGCCGAGCGAGATCAAGGACCTGCACGACTACGGCGTCACGCGCATCTTCTCGCCGGAAGACGGCCAGCGCATGGGCCTCGCCGGCATGATCCAGTGGATGGTGCAGCAGTGCGACATCGACCTGTCCACCTACTCCCCGACTTCGCTGAAATCGCTGAAGGATGGCGACATCGAACAGCGCCATCGTCCGCTGGCCCAGCTGATTACCGCGCTGGAAAACGGCAAGGCCGACGGCAAGCTGGTCAAAGAAATCCACAAGGCGGCGGAAGGCCTGTCCACGCCAACGCTGGGCATTACCGGCACCGGCGGCGCAGGTAAGTCTTCGCTGACCGATGAACTGATCCGCCGCATTCGCCTGGACCAGGGCGATGCCATCAATATCGCCGTGATCTCGATCGACCCGTCCCGCCGCAAATCCGGCGGCGCGCTGCTGGGCGACCGTATCCGCATGAACGCAATCAATCCGTGGGCCGGCCACGCACGCGTGTTCATGCGCTCGCTGGCGACCCGCGAAGCCGGTTCCGAAATTTCCCAGGCCCTGCCTGACGTGATTGCTGCCGCCAAAGTCGCGGGCTTCGATCTGGTGATCGTAGAGACCTCCGGTATCGGCCAGGGCGACGCCGCCATCGTGCCGCACGTGGATGTATCCATGTACGTGATGACGCCTGAGTTCGGCGCCGCATCCCAGCTCGAAAAAATCGACATGCTGGACTTCGCCGACTTCATCGCCATCAACAAATTCGACCGCAAGGGCGCGCAGGATGCATTGCGCGACGTGGCCAAGCAATACCAGCGCAATCGCGAACTGTTCTCCAAGCGTCCGGAAGAAATGCCGGTATTCGGCACCCAGGCTTCGCGCTTCAACGATGACGGCGTGACCGCGCTGTATCAGGGCCTGCTGCCGAAGCTGGCCGAGAAGGGTCTGAAAGTCAAAGCCGGCGTGCTGCCGAAGTCCGATGTGCGGTTCAGCACTGGCAAGAACGTGATCGTGCCGCCGGCACGCGCGCGCTACCTGGCCGAGATCGCGGACACCGTGCGCGGCTACCACAGGAACACCCAGAAGCAGGTCATACTGGCGCGCGAACGCCAGCAGCTGCAGGAATCGAAGCGCATGCTGGCCGTGGCCGGCAAATCGGTGGCAGACTTCGATGACCTGATCATCGAGCGCGATCACTCGATGGAAGCCGGCGCCAAGAAGCTGCTGGTGCAGTGGCCTGATATGCAGGCTGCCTACTCGGGCGACGAGTACATCGTGAAGATCCGCGACAAGGAAATTCGCACGGGCCTGGTGCAGCACACCCTGTCCGGCACCAAGATCCGCAAGGTGTCGCTGCCGAAGTACGAAGACCACGGCGAGCTGCTGCGCTGGCTGATGCTGGAAAACGTCCCTGGTTCCTTCCCGTTCACCGCCGGCGTGTTYGCCTTCAAGCGCGAAGGCGAAGAYCCSACSCGSATGTTCGCGGGSGARGGCGAYGCRTTCCGYACCAACCGSCGCTTCAAGCTGGTGTCCRMSGGCATGGACGCMAAGCGMCTGTCCACSGCRTTCGATTCGGTGACGCTGTATGGCGCCGATCCTGCAATTCGTCCTGACATCTACGGCAAGGTCGGCAACTCCGGCGTGTCGATCGCAACGCTGGACGATATGAAGGTGCTGTACGACGGCTTCAATCTGTGCAGCCCAAGCACTTCGGTGTCGATGACAATCAACGGCCCGGCGCCGACCATTCTGGCGATGTTCATGAACACCGCCATCGACCAGCAGATCGAGAAATTCGTTGAAGAGAACAAGCGCCAGCCGAGCGACGACGAATTCCAGAAGATCAAGGACTGGGTGCTGCAGAACGTGCGCGGCACCGTGCAGGCGGACATCCTGAAGGAAGACCAGGGCCAGAACACCTGCATCTTCTCGACAGAGTTCTCGCTGAAGGTGATGGGCGATATCCAGGAATACTTCGTGCACCACCAGGTGCGCAATTTCTACTCGGTGTCGATCTCCGGTTATCACATCGCCGAAGCGGGCGCGAACCCGATTTCGCAGCTGGCATTCACGCTGTCCAACGGCTTCACCTTCGTCGAAGCCTATCTGGCGCGCGGCATGCACATCGACGACTTCGCGC
>NZ_JBFRDW010000538.1:0-4256 GCF_052113985.1 Pseudoduganella sp. RAF53_2
CGCCGTTTGTGCAGCGGAAACCACCACGTGATCGAAGGCATCCTGCGCAGCGAAGAAGGCTTCCAGCGCCGAGTCGTCCGACGTATCGAGGATGGCGGTACGCACGGCGCCGCCGATTTCAGCAGCCGCCGCTTCGAGCTTGCCCGCGTTGCGCGAGGCGATCGTCACTTCCGCGCCCAATRCAGCCAGCGATTTGGCCGCCGCCGCGCCGATGCCTGAACTGCCGCCAACCACCAGCACTTTTTGTCCATGCAAAGTATTCATCATTCATCTCCCTGGTTCAGATAGTTTCAGTTTCGCGTACGGTGATCGGGCTGCTCAAGGCGTAGCGCGCAATCTCGTCCTTGCGCATGAAGGCGACGCCGGGATGCGACCTGGCGTAGCGCAGAAACTCGTCCCACGCCTTCACCATTTGCGGCGTACCGCTGATGCGGTCGTGCGCGCTGATCGACATCATGCGGCGGCGCGTTGCGCCCTCCTCGTACAACTGGTCGAAGTCCAGTTTGATCTGCTCCAGGAACTGCGACGGCGAGTAGTTGCGGCCTTCGATCAGCAGAATATCGTTGTTGCGCAGGGTGTATGGCACCACCACAAAGTCCTTGCCGTTGACCTGCTCAATGAACGGCTCATCGCGGCTCAAGTCGTCGATGTGATAGGTGTAGCCCAGTTCCTGCAGCAGCGACAGGGTGTTTGGCCCACGGCGCAGCCAGTTGGCGTTGTAGCCTACCGGACGCTGGCCCGTCACTTCCTGCACCATCGACGCCGCCTCGCTGATGAACTGGCGTTCCTGCGCAGGGTTCATGGCGTACTGCGAACTCCAGCGCGGACCGTGTCCGGCAGCTTCGTGGCCGCGATTGACGATGTCCCGCGCCAGTTCAGGATGAYGGCGGACCGCTTCGCCGATCATGTGCGAGGTCACCTTGATACCGTGGCGGTCCCACAAGTCCAGCATGCGCGGGATGCCTTCACGGTATCCGTAAGCGAACCATGTGTTGACCACCGGGTCCGACGTAATACTGGCCGGGAAGTCCACTTTAGGGAATGGGCTGTCAGTGCCCTTCAACGGCTGGCCGCCTGCCTCGAACTGCATGGAGACGGAAATCACCAGGCGCGCGCCGTTGGGCCAGAATTCGCCGCTCCCGGTCTTGCCGGAAACCGCGGTCTTTGCCGGTGCTGCCTCCGCTTTTTGTGCTGCTGCGCCAAGCAGCAAACCGCCCGCCGCCAATGCGCCTGTTCCTGCTTGCGCCATGAAGCCGCGACGGGAAGTATCGATGGTACGTTCCATGATCAGCCTCCGATTACGCCAAGCTGTTGAAGGAAGGTCAGGTTGTCTTCGATATGCCAGTTGTCGGCAATGCGTCCTTCAACGACGCGATAGATATCGGTGGCGATGAAGTTGACCGTCTGCCCTTTGCCCTGCACGCCTTTGAAGCTGCCCGTGAAATGGCCCTGGAATCGCAGATGCACGACGACGCGGTCACCGGTCACGATCAGTTGCTCGATATCGGCGTGCAGATCGGGAATGGCAGCCCGCACGAACTTCGACGCAGCCAGCGGGCCCTCCAGACCTTGAGCGCGGCCGGGAGGCAGAGTGCGGTCGGTGAAGTTGGGGGCCAGTGCGGCAACGGCAAAAGCTTCATCGCCGTTGTTCCAGAACGAGCCGTAACGGCGGGCGGCGAGCACGCTTGCCTCGGCTTGGGCCGCGCTCAGGGTCGGATCGATGACCTGCACTTGCGGACGTACCAACTGGTCATCGGAGGCGGCTTGCGCGGTCGTGGCGCCCAGCGCCAGCGCGGTCATCAGGGTAGCGGTCAGAGTTTTCATCATATCTCCTTCGGAAAGAGTGGAATTGCGATGGAGTCATGATAGGATGGCCCATTAGGGAGAAATAGCCCCGTTTCGCGGATTGATATTTTCCAAAATACGAATAATGCTGGATGATCTGCCTGCCCTCGCCGCCTTTGCCCGCATCGTCAGTGCGGGCAGCATGTCGGCTGCAGCGCGTGAGCTGGACGTGCCGCTGTCCGTCGTCAGCAAACGTCTGGCGCAGCTGGAAAAGGCGGTTGGCGTCAGGCTGTTACAGCGCACAACGCGCCGCCAAACGCTGACCGAAGAAGGCGCGCAATTCCATGTGCGCGTCCTGCGCATTCTGGAGGAAGTGGAGCAGGCGGAACTGCTGCTCACGCGCAGCCGCCAGGAAGTGGCCGGCCKGCTACGCGTGACGGCGCCGGGTGAATTCGGCCGTCAGCATATCGTGCCGATCGTGGCCGACTTCCAGCGTCTTCACCCTGCACTGGCGGTTCAGCTGGAGCTCACTGACGCCGTCGTCAATCTGCTGGAGACAGGCCAGGACCTCGCCATACGTTTCGGTAGCCTGCAGGATTCGACCATGATTGCGCGGCGCTTGGCGCCCAATTACCGCGTAGCCTGCGCCTCGCCAGCCTACCTCGCACAGTACGGCGCGCCGACACATCCTGCCGAATTGGGCCAGCACCGCTGTATTCTGATCGGCGACCAGCGCCGCGCTGAATGGCGCTTCCAGGGTACTGAGCCAGTGACGGTGCGCGTCAACGGCGCCATCGTCACCAACGATGGCCAGGCCGCCCATGAATTCGCGCTGCAAGGCGCGGGCATCGTCGTGAAGTCGATCTGGGATGTAGGCGACGATCTCTTGCAGCGCCGCCTGCAAAGAGTTCTGCCCGCCCATACGATGCCGACAGCGCCGCTGCAGGCGATCTTCCCTCACAGTCAAAACATGGCCCCGCGCGTACGGGCCTTCGTCGATTACCTGCAGGTTCGCCTGCAGCAGGCCTGGCGCTGGGACGCCGCCACGGATAATTGACGGCACCGCGAGCATAAATAGTTATTACCCCATGTAAAAAGTCGGACGATTGAACCAGCTTTTTGAGCTGATTTCGTCTATGGGCAAGGCGTAATCCCGGCCCCATAAGGTCGCATACGACTAAATCGGAGTCGCTTGACACCGTAAAGTTTGCCACTATACTCCACGTCATCGCTTCCGATTAAATCGCATGCGTCAACTATTTTAGACTTAGGAGTTCCTCATGAAAACAATCGAATCTGTACTGCTCACTGGCAAAACCCGCACCGTCAGCCCCGATGGCGCCGTTATTTCCGGCAACCACGAAGGCCCGCTGAACATCCATCTGACCGCACCAGGTAACGGCGCTGCACGCACCCATGTGTTCGAGGCCGTCCAGCCGCACCCTACTGCCGAACAGCTGTTCGCCGGCGCCTGGTCGGCCTGCTACAGCGCCGCTGTCGGCATCGTGGCAAAGGAAAAAAACGTGAAACTGCCGGCGGATACCGCTGTGGAAATTGAAGTTGATCTTGGCACTGCGGGCGAGGAATACCTGATTCAGGCGCGCCTGACCTTCATCGCTCCAGGCCTGTCGCAAGAACTGGCCACCGAAATTGCGCACACCGCCGACACACTGTGCCCATACTCGAAAGCCACGCGCGGCAACATCAACGTGCAACTGCAAGCAGTGACCAACTGAGCCTTCTCTCTCTCTCGGAATTCCCATGAAACGCATTAACAAAGCCCTGCTGGCAGTAGCAGTGTTCGCACCGCTCGCCGCCCATG
The DNA here is from genome assembly GCF_052113985.1 of Pseudoduganella sp. RAF53_2. NCBI lineage: Bacteria > Pseudomonadati > Pseudomonadota > Betaproteobacteria > Burkholderiales > Oxalobacteraceae > Pseudoduganella > Pseudoduganella sp. RAF53_2. The sequence continues at coordinate 3,608 of NZ_JBFRDW010000538.1, forward strand.
CCTTCCCCGACGTCGTCACCTCGGGCGCGAAAAACGTCATCCTGGTCCACGGCGCGTATGCCGACGGTTCCACCTGGCGCCAAATTCACGACCAGCTCTGGCTGAAGGGATACAAGATCACCGTGGTGCAGCAGCCGCAGACCACGCTGGATGAAAACGTCGCCGCCACACGCGCCGCCATCGACGCACAGGACGGCCCCGTGGTACTGGTCGGCCACGATTCCGGCGGCGCCGTCATCTCGATCGCTGGCGCCAGCGACAAGGTGAAAGCGCTGGTCTATCTGGCTGCCGTACAGCCGGAAGTGGGCGAAAGTGTGTCCCAACTGCTCGCCTCCAAACCACTGCCCGGCAATGAAGTGAAGACCAGCCGCGACGGCCATCTGTCGCTAGAACCGTCGAAGTTCCGCGATGTCTACGCTCAGGATGTGCCGCCAAACCGCACCAATTTCCTGTCCATCGCCCAGCCCCAGATCACCAAGGCCACGATGGACGCGCCGGTATGGAGCGCCGCCTGGCACACCAAGCCGACCTACGCCATCGTGGCTTCGGAAGACCGCCTGTTGAATCCTGAACTGCAGCGCTGGATGTACCAGCGCGGCGGCTCTCAAGTCATCGAGATGAAGGCCAGCCACGCCTTGCACATCTCGCA
>NZ_JBFRDW010000539.1:0-4254 GCF_052113985.1 Pseudoduganella sp. RAF53_2
CCGCCATTGCTTGCGGGATGTTCTCGTGCGCCATCAGGAAGGAGAACAGCACAGCGTTGGTGATGATGTACAGCAGCATCGCGCTCAGGCTGGCCGACTTCTTCAGCACTTCCGGCATCTTCTTCAGCGGCATGTCCTTGTAGACGAACACGGAAATGAAGAAGGCATACACCGCGCTCATCGCGGCGGCCTCGGTCGGCGTGAAGATACCCTTGGTGATACCGCCGATGATGATCACCACCAGCATCAGGCCCCACACGCTGTCGCGGAAGGCTTTCCAGCGCTGGGCCCAGGTGGCTTTCGGCATGCGCGGATACTTGTTCTTCTTGGCCAGCACCCAGGTCACGCCGCACAGCATGAAGGTCAGCAGGATACCTGGGAAGAGGCCGGCCAGGAACAAGGCGCCGATCGAGGTATTGGTCGAAATCGCGTAAATCACTTTCGGAATCGACGGCAGCATCAGGATGCCCAGCGAGCCCGCGGTAATGATCACGCCCGCGCCGAACTGTTTCGGATAGCCCTGCTTCACCATGGCCGGCAGAATGATCGAACCGATTGCCACCACGGTTGCCACGCTCGATCCGCACACCAGCGCAAACATCGCGCAAGCGATAATACCCGCCAGCGCAAGGCCGCCGTGCCAGTGGCCGATCATGGAGGTAGCAAAGCTGATCATGCGGCGCGCCACGCCGCCGTGGGTCAGGAAGTTACCCGCCAAAATGAACAGCGGGATCGCCATGATCTCGAACTTCTCGATGCCGCTGAACAGCTTCAGCGCCACCGCTTCCACCGGCACCTGGGTCAGCAGGTACATGAACATCAGCACCGTCAGGCCCAGTGCAATCGACACTGGAATACCGGTCAGCATCAACAGGATCAGCAGCGAGAAAACGATGCCGACCTTGCCGCCGACGAAGCAGACGGCGCCGAGAATGGCACCGATGCCCAGCAGCCAGGTGGCCGCCTTCTGGCGCGACATTGGAACTACATCATGTGCGTGGCCGCTCATCGTGCGCCTCCATGGGTGGTGTGAGGAACGGTGGCGAACAGCGGATCGTTTTCGATATCGTCCAGACCTTCCACTTCGGATTCGTCCTGGTGCGGCATTTCACCGGTGCGGATAAAGGTGACCAGCACCTGGATGAAGCGGAAGCACATCAGGTAAGAGCCCATCGGCACCACGGAATACACGAACCAGGTCGGCCATTCCAGGTCAGGCGTGATCGGGCCTTCCGGTACATCGGTCTCGATGTGCAGAAGCGTGTAGACAGCATGGTGCATGCCGTTCTCCCACACGAAGCGCAGGCCCAGCGTGCCGACGATGCCGGTGAACAGCATGCCGCACAGCAGGGCGATGATGGTGGTGTTCTTGCGCCATTCAGCCGGCAGGCGGCTCACCAGCACGTCCACGCCGACGTGTACGCCCTTGCGCACGCCGTAAGCCGCGCCAAACTTGGCCATCCACACGAACATGATGATGGCCAGTTCCTGCGCCCATTCGAAGTGCAGGCTGAGCAGCCAGTCCTGAACGCCCGGAATGGGAAGTCCGGTCCCGTAACGGTGTACCACCGACAGGAAGATGATGAGGGTTGCGCCTCCCATCAGAAAGCTGATAATCCACTCTTCCAGATGGTCGAGTACTTTCATTAGCATTGTGTGTCTCTCTTTTAGTTATAAACCCCGGCCCTTTCGGGTCTTGCCTTGAACATATTATTTTTGCCTCAGTTTTGGCAATTGCGGTTACTACTAAGAGGCGGGCTTACCACAGTTCTATGGTCGGGGCGACAATTTCGTTTGCATAACAACAAAAAAAGAAAAATGGACAAATCAAGTCACAGATCAGTTATGATGGCGTCGCTCCCAAACGGTGCAAAACGAATATAAAAATGCACCAAGGTAGCAACGAATACGCAAGTTAGTGGGGAGTGGTACATAACAACGGTAGCCAATACCGCGGATTAATGAGGAGACGACGCAGCTCACAGTAATGCCGTTAGACCACCGCTGAGCGGGGCTAAACGGCCGGGGCCGCGAACCTAACTTGAAGACGCACCGGATGGTGCGTTTTTTTTTGCCCTCTCGAAGCGAGTGTTGTAGCATCAATGCCACAGTACCAAGTGGAGCAAATGTGACCAGAATACAACAGGCGAACGAGCTGTTTTCCGCCATCATCCAGGTGCCTTTCGGGGCTCTGGGTATCCGCACCGCTGGTGCGGTTGTGACCGAATTGTTCTACCTCCCGGCGCATTACGCCGAGAAGGCGCCGGCCGATGCGCTGGCCGAAAAAGCGGCCCAGCAAGTGCTCGCTTACTGCGCAGACGCGGATTTCCGGTTCGATCTTCCACTGGCCCGGCTGGGCAGCGATTTCCAGCGCCGCGTGTGGGACACCATTTGCGAAATCCCGCGCGGCGAATTGCGCACCTACGGCGAGCTGGCCAAGCACCTGGGCTCGCATCCACGGGCCATCGGCCAGGCCTGCGGCGCCAATTACTTCCCGCTGGTGATTCCCTGCCACCGCGTGACGGGCGCGCAGGGCCTGGGCGGCTTTGCGGGCAGCGATGACCAGGCTGGCTTCACGCTGGGCGTCAAACGCTGGCTGCTGGCACATGAGGGCCATAAAGAGTATCAATGGCAGCAGACAACCTTGATCTGATCGACGAGTTCGTCGACAGYCTGTGGCTGGAAGACGGCTTGTCGAAGAATTCCCTGGATGCCTACCGCCGCGATATGCGGCTGTTTGCCAAGTGGCTGGCAACGACCCGTCCCGCAACGGGGCTGCTGTCCGTCACCACGCCGGATATCGACGCCTATTTCGCCGCCCGCCATGAGGACACCAAGGCCAGCTCGGCCAACCGCCGGCTGTCCGTGCTGAAGCGCTTCTATCAGCTGGCGCTGCGGCAGAAGCAGATCGCCGAAGATCCCTGTCTGAAGCTGTCCTCGGCCAAGCAGCCGCTGCGCTTCGTCCACACGCTGAGCGAGTCGCAGGTGGAGGCCTTGCTGGCGGCGCCGGATTTGCGCACGCCGCTGGGTATCCGCGACCGCACCATGCTGGAGCTGATGTATGCCAGCGGGCTGCGCGTATCCGAACTGGTGGCGCTGAAAACGCTGGAACTGAGCATGAACGATGGCGTTCTGCGCATCACGGGCAAGGGCGCCAAAACCCGCCTGGTGCCGTTTGGCGAGCAGGCGCGCCTGTGGATTGAGCGCTACCTGCGCGAGGCGCGCGGCGTGATTCTGGATGGCCAACAGGACGATGCCTTGTTTATTACGGCGCGCGGCGGCCCGATGACTCGCCAGATGTTCTGGGTCGTTGTCAAGAAATGCGCACAGAAGGCGGAAATTACGGCACCCTTGTCGCCCCACACCCTGCGCCATGCGTTTGCCACCCATTTGCTCAACCACGGCGCGGATTTGCGCGTGGTGCAGCTGCTGCTGGGGCACTCGGATATTTCCACAACTCAAATTTATACCCATGTGGCGCGCGAGCGCTTGAAGCATTTACATGCGGCACATCATCCGCGCGGGTGAAAATTTGCGCTAATGTATGGTGAGGAGGTCCACCACCATGGCGAAAACGAATTTCCAGTACGAAAAACGGCAACGGGAACTAGAGAAGAAGCGCAAGGCGGAGGAAAAGGCCAAGCGCAAGCTGGAGGGGAAAAACCGGCCGCCCTCGGAGCAGGACGCCGATGAAGCCGGTTTCGAAACAACCGAAACCGATGTGGGAGCCGACGCCAACATCTAGCACCATGGGGTCAGACCCTAACATCGGACATGCTGCGCATGCCCGACGTCAGCGTCAGACCCCGGCCATTTGGCCGCCGTCACGTCCGCGCTTGTGCGTGGACAGCTCGGGCGAACCGGTTACGCGACTTCCGCCACGTTGTCCTTTTTCGGCGTTTCAACCGGGCTGACTTCCGGGTTGTTGCGACGAAGCCAGCGCGCGGCGCGCTTGCCGATATTGTCCAGATACGTATAAGCCACCGGCACCACCACCAGGGTCAGCAGGGTGGAGGTGATCACACCGCCAATCACGGCGCGTCCCATCGGCGCCTGGGTTTCGCCACCGTCGCCCATGCCGATCGCCATGGGCAGCATGCCGAAGATCATGGCCAGCGTGGTCATCATGATCGGACGCAGGCGCACCTGGCCCGCCGCCATGATGGCCTCGCGCTGGTTCATGCCGTCGCGCTGGCCGTGGTTGGTGAAGTCCACCAGCAGAATCGCGTTCTTGGTCACAAGGCCCATCAGCAT
>NZ_JBFRDW010000540.1:0-4245 GCF_052113985.1 Pseudoduganella sp. RAF53_2
GCGCATTGATCAGCGGCGTGCGGGCGACCATCACTGGCGTGGCGGATGAGGCGTCTGGCGACAGCATGGCGGCCAGATCGTTCCAGGCGCCGCCTTCTGCCACATGCAGCGCGGTGCCGGCGGGGACAACACCCGCGATGGTGGCAGCGGGGCTGCTGAGGGTGAAGCCTTCGCCGCTGATGGTGAATTGATTGCGGGCTGCGAATTCGGGACGGAACTGGAAGTATTGAGCGATGGGCACGCGCTCGGTGCTGATATCGCCATCGCGGCGTCCGCGCTCGCCGTTCACGCCGCCGTACGACCACAGCAGTTCCGCACCCGGCGGCAGACCTTTCCCTTCGGCGCGCAGGATCAATCCCTCCGTACGCGCATAGGCCAATACGTCCAGCCGCAGCACGGCGGTGGCGCCCCAGGCGGGATCGCGCAGTTCGTACAGCAGTTCGCCGGGCCGGTAGCGGGTGTCGATGCTGGCCGCCTCGTGCAGCCAGCGCGCGCCGCCGGGCCAGCGCAGCGCCAGCCGCAGATTGCCGCCACGGCCGGGCAGATACAGCATGAATTCGGGATTGTCGCCGCCGTCGACACGGAAGGCGCTGTGCCCACCATATAGGGAGCGGTTGAAGAACTCTGCGCCGTTGTGGATCACGAAATCGGGACCATCGGGCCGATAGCGTATCGGCCGGCTGACCTGGCCAGCGAGGTTGGGATGCAGCGAGGCGGCGGCAGGTGCGATTTCAGCGGCCGTGGCAGTGCTGGCAAGCAGGGCCAGGCAGCAGGCAAGTTTCTTCATTGCGATTTCCGGAGCGGACAATGAAGCTGATCATAGCGGCGCCATACGGGCCGGCATGCTCATGTTTGTGAGAGAAGCGCAGAAGGAGGGAGGGTGGTGCCCGAGGCCGGAATCGAACCGGCACGCCTTGCGGCGGCGGATTTTGAGTCCGCTGCGTCTACCAATTTCACCACTCGGGCATTTAAATGCGCCGTGCATTATTACCGATTTGACCAAGGGCGGCAAGTTGGCGTGAAAAGCATTGCAATAAATGCATGTAACTCATGGTTGCATATAGCTATGGACCACGCGCGCCGCATTGAAAAAATTCAAGGCCACCAGAGCTAGAGTTCCCTGTAACACACGCGTAGCATGAAGTGGTCATCCCCCAAGAAGATGGCCGACCCACGTGATGCAGATGCAGATTCGGAGGGTGAAGAAATGAATCACGTTGTCCTGAAATTGCTGGCCTTGGCTGTGTTGGCTGGCGTGGCGGTCGCTGCTGCGGCCATGGGATAAAACGCCATCATTCGCTACACACAGCTGCACAACTAGCAGCCTGTCGAAGTAGACCCGCAAGCGCAAGGCGTACTGGCCTTAGCGCTGGGTACCAGGCTTACATCAGGGATCGAGAGCGACACAATCGCCGCTTCCCGTCTTCATCGGCGCCCCGTATGCGGCGTGCCGATAATGATCCGGACCGCACCGTCCTTGCGAGGAACACCGGTCCGTAAAGCCGAATGCAGTTCATCGACGCGCCGTGCGTTCTAGTCCACGAAATCTGCGGTTCGTCGCTTGCCACTGCATGCCTGAGGCGGCATTTGCTACCTTGTAACCGTCCCCGCACAATTCCAAAGAGGCGGGGCCACCAGGCAAAATTCGGAGAAGATGATGAACAAGGTTCTGCTCAGTGCCATGGCCGCACTTACTCTGGCCTCAACGGGTGCTGCGCTCGCAGCTGACCCGCAAGACGCAACCGTCCAAATCCGCGCCAGCGAAGGCAACTACAAGCTGAAAATCGGAGAGTTCGACGACTACGCAAATCGCTATGCGCTCGACAACGGGTACAAGATCCGTTTCCAGCGCTACGCCAAACACTATTACGCCCAACTTTCGGGCGAACTACGGGAAGAGATGTTCCCCGTCGAACCAGGGGTCTTCATGACCGCCGCCGGAACCCGGGTGCAGTTCAAGGATCAGGGTGACATGGTCGAAATCGCGAATTTCGAACGTCTGCAGCCATCGCTTGCCGCGACCGGTATGCATATCACTGTCATCGCTCGCCGCTGAAGCTGCTCTTAAAAGAATCCAAACGGCTTGCATGGGCAAGCCGTTGATTGCCTCACCCTAACGGAGAATCAAAATGAAGAAGATCGCTATTCTGGGCGCCATTGCGGCGCTTTCCCTGGCCGCCTCTGCATCGGTACTGGCCGCTGGTCCACAAGACCCCACGGTGCAAATCAGTGCCGGCCAGGCAAGTCGCTACTATATGCCGCCTTCCAGCTTTGACGAATATGCCGGCCGCTTCGCGCTGGACAACGGCCAGCAGCTGCGCCTGTCGCGCCATGTGAACCACTACTATGTTGAACTGACCGGCGAGCAGCGTGCAGAACTGACGCCAGTGGGTCCGAATGCATTTGTGACGGATGCCGGTGCGCGCGYTGAACTGCGCGACCTGGGAGACACTGTCGCCATCAGCAACTATGAAAAGCTGCCGATGGCGGTGGCAATGAAAGCCACCAACGTGATGATGGTGGCCAAACGCTAAGCTGCTTTACGCAGCCTGCTGGAAGGGCGCCGTATCCAGGCGTTCTTCCAGCAGGGCGAAGATGTCATCCTTGGACAGCACATAGCGGTCCATCAGCTCGCCCTTGATCGATTCCATCACGGCGCGGTAATCGCCAATGGACTTCAGGGTGCGGCTATACAGCTCGTCCGCCTTGGACTCGAGCTGCGCCAGACCATGCTCACCGGCCGTCTCGCTCTTGAACTTGCTGTAATCGAGCTTGGAGCGCGAATACATCGATAGGCGGTTCACCATGGTGTCCAGCATATTGGTGGCCTTCTCGATATCGTTCTGGCTGCCCACCGAAATACCGCGCGCACCGTAGAACAATTCTTCCGCCGCCACGCCGCCGTACAGCTGCATCACATCGCGTTCCAGTTCTTCCAGCGTGCGCAGAGACATATCGTCGCCTGCCGACAGCACATAACCCAGCGCATTCAGCTTCGACACCGACTCGGTCGAAATCTTCAGCAGGTGCGACTTCTCTTTCACTTCCGCCAGCGGCAGTCCTTCGCGCAGGAAGGGATCGATCTGCATGAAGAAGTGGCCCAGCTCGTGCAAGGCGATACGCTCGCGCTGACGGGTTTTCTCAGCCGTGGTGGCGCGGTCGGTCAGGCCGATGGTGGCGCGCTCGAACGCGCGGAACATCAGGTCGGTGTTGATGACCTGCTTCTCCTGGATCGAGATCATGGAAGCGCGATCGACCACGGTCTCCAGCAGCGCGGGGCTGAGGTTGTTGGTGATCTCGGCCACCTGGTCCAGGTCCATATCGGTCCAGTCGACCAGGCCTTTCTCCTTGCGTTCCAGGAAGGAGCGCAGCAGCTCGCGGCGTTCGTTCTTATTCGGCAGGCGGAAGTTGATCTTCACGCTGAAGCGGCGCAGCATGGCTTCGTCCATCTGCGAGTTGGCATCGTCGAAGTTGGACGCGACAACCCAGATCACACCCGCGCCGTCTTCGCTCTTCACGCCGTCCAGCAGGCCGAGCAGGGTGTTGGCGGTATCGTCTTCCCATTTCTTCTCGCCGCGGCCGCGCGGCATGAACAGGGCCTGCGCTTCATCCAGGAAGATGATGCAGTTGCCGCGCGCGCAGGCCTTGCGGTACAAGGCGTTCAGCGCTTTCGAACCACCGCCGACATAGCCGGATTCCAGCGCCGAACCGGAGGCCTGGATCAGCGGATAGTTCAGGCGCTTGGCCAGGTAGCCGGCCAGCTTGGTCTTACCGGTACCCGCGGGGCCGGTCAGCATGACGTTGAACGGCTTGTCAATATTGTGCGATTTGTACACCTCGCGGTTGCGGATCATGTCTTCCAGGTGCAGCACTTCCTGCTTGATGTCTTCCATGCCGATCAGATCATCCATCGAGCCTTTCAGCTTGTCCGGCGTGATGACGGAAGCGGACATGCCCACGCCCGGAATGCCGAACTTCAGCACGAACAGCATCAGGCCGATCACGAAGATATCGAAGGCGTGGCGCTTCAGGAAAGAGCCCACTTCGGCGGTGGCGCCGCCATCGTCCTGCAGCACGCTCTTGTGCGCGGCCAGATAGTCTTCCTTGGCGATGGCATAAGGGATGTTATTGCGCAGCAGGACTTCGCGTTCCAGGCTCAGGTGCGAGGTGGACGGCACGACTACCACGTGCAGTTCCGGCTTGTCCTTGTACTTGTAGATATAGCGCGGCGCCTCGCTCAGCGGG
>NZ_JBFRDW010000541.1:0-4233 GCF_052113985.1 Pseudoduganella sp. RAF53_2
CGGAAGACCCGCGCGCCGAGCTGGTACGCCGTCTGCTCGAATACGAACAGATCAGCTGGCGGCCTACGATCTCGGCACCATGCCGCAGGCGGGACGCGATTTCGTGCGCACCCAGATCTTCATCGAGCAAAGCCTGGTGCCGATCTGGCCGGACGTGGACGTCAACGACCTGCAAGCGGCCTGGCGCGACCTCATGAAGCGCGCCAAGCTCAAACAGCACCACAGGATCACGCGCGAGGAACTCTCGGTGCGTGAGCACATGACGGCCATCCTGCGCARGCTGCAGTCCAGCCGTTTCGTGGAGTTTGCCGACCTGTTCGACGTGGAATCCACCCCGCCCGTCGTCGTGGTGAACTTTGTGGCCATGCTGGAACTCGCCAAGGAAACCCTGATCGAAATCACCCAGGCGGAGCCATTCGCACCGATCTACGTGCGGCTGGCCTATTCGCCCGCATAACATCTAAAAACTATGAAAATCATCTCGAATATCGAAGAGCTGCGCGACCAGCTAAGCGGCCAACTGCGCACCGCGTTTGTGCCGACCATGGGCAATCTGCATGAAGGCCACCTGTCCCTGATGCGCCTGGCGCGCAAGCATGGCGACCCGGTGGTGGCGTCMATCTTCGTGAACCGCCTGCAGTTCGGCCCGAACGAAGACTTCGACAAATACCCGCGCACCTTCCAGGCTGACGTGGAAAAGCTGGAGAAAGAAGGCGTCTACGTGCTGTTCGCGCCGACCGAGAAGGACCTGTATCCGGAGCCGCAGGAATACCGCGTGCAGCCGCCGGATGGCATCGGCAATATCCTGGAAGGCGAGTTCCGTCCGGGCTTCTTCAATGGCGTGTGCACCGTGGTGACCAAGCTGTTCTCCTGCGTGCAGCCGAAGGTGGCCGTGTTCGGCAAGAAGGATTACCAGCAGCTGATGATCGTGCGCGGCATGGCGCGCCAGTTCGCGCTGCCGACCCAGATCATCGCGGCGGAAACCTGGCGTGCGGACGATGGACTGGCGCTGTCGTCACGCAATATGTACCTGTCGGCCGAGGAACGCGCTGAGGCGCCTTTCCTGTACCAGACCCTGAACGCCGTCGCCAACGAAGTGCGTGCCGGCCATCTGGATGTGTTCCAGCTTGAGCATCAGGCGATGGACAGCCTGCGCGCGCGCGGCTGGAAGCCGGATTATGTCTCGATCCGCAAACGCGTTGACCTGCAACCGCCAAACGCAGGCGATCTGGCGCAAGGCACGGAACTGGTCGTGCTGGCAGCGGCAAAGCTGGGCACCACACGCCTGATCGACAACCTGGAAATCTGAAAATTAAATGGGGACGTAACACATTTGCCGCCCGACGGCGGAAAATGTGTCGCGTCCCCATTTGAATTCAGGCGGTGACGTTCTGCGTCCAGGCCAGCGCCGACAGGTGGGCCTTGTTGACTTCTTCGGGCGAGAGTCCGAGCGAGGAGGCCAGCGAGCTGACCAGGTTGGAATTCAGTTCGCAGGCTTCAGCCAGCGCCAGGTAAGGACCATATTTGCCGCCGCGCGTCAGCAGTGCGTGCACCACTTCTTCCGACAGCTGGATGGTTTCCAGCACTTCCGACATCGGCAGCCCCAGCAAGCGATCCAGCAGCGAGAACATGCCGGCCACGAAGATATTCTCCGCATCCGCCTTGCCCAGCGCTTTCTGGCCCAGCAGCTCGGCCAGACGACCGCGCACCACGGCAGTTTCCAGCAGCACCGGCGAGAAGCCGCTCGTGCTGGCCGTGGCCAGCAGCAGCGTCAGCCAGCGGTACATCGGCTGGTAGCCCAGCAGCTGGATAGCCTGCTTCAGCGACTGGACTTCACGACCCGCGCCGAAACCGGCCGAGTTAATGTAGCGCAGCAGCTTGTACGACAGCGCCGCATCGCGTTTCAGCACGCTCTCAATCTGCGCCACATCGGCGTTCGCATTCACCATCTGCATCAGTTGCAGGATGATGGTCTGCGAGGGATTCAAGCCCTGCCCTTCCGTGCCGGGACGCGGCGTCAGGTGCAGCTTGCCGACAAAGGCGTCCAGCCCCAGCAAGGCGCAAGCGTCGAAGTCGGCCCAGGTCGTGACCGGACGGCCCACCATGCGCACGTTCGTTGTCCGCAGCGCCGCGTAGGTGCGCGCCTGCGAGGCCACATCGGCGCCGGTGAAGYGCACCTCCACATAAGAACAGATCGTACCAAGGCGGCTGCCCACGCGCGCCAGATCGGCCTCGCGCAGCAGAATACCGACTTCGCCCGCGCGCAGTGCCTGCACGGCAGCCAGCGTATCGGGATTGGCCAGTTCGGAGGTTTTGATCGAGAGCACCGTGTGCTCAGGCGGCATATCGTACAGGGCGTCCGTGGACAGCATGCCCGGTACGGCCTGCAGGAATAAGGTCTTTTCTTTCAGCAGCCAGCCCTTGTCCGGATCGTTGACCTGGCCGGCGACAAAGCCGACCAGACCTTCCAGTTCCTCAAGGGAGGGCTTGTGCGCCGGGTCTTGCTGCCACGTGATTTCGTAGCCGACCACGCGCTGCTGGGGGTCCAGCAGCGGTTCGCGCACCAGGTAGTGTGTTTGATGCATAGATTAGAAGCCGAGGCTATCGAGCAGATCGTCCACCTGGCCCTGGTCGGCGACCACGCCTTCCTTGGTGGTGTCAATCTGCGGCCCGTTCAGCAGGCCGTTATCGATTTCCTTCTTCAACTGTTCGGGGGCAAAGTCGATCAGCGTCTGCACCAGCTGCTTCTCCAGGTTTTGTGCAATCGATGTGACCTTCTTGATCACCTGGCCGGTCAGGTCCTGGAAGTCCTGGGCCATCATGATATCCATCAGATGGGCCTTGGTAGCCGTGGTGTTCGCTTGGGCGGCACCCAGCGCGGACACAGTCCGGATCGCCAGTGCACGCCAGTCTTCCTCGCTGGGATTCCCGTTCAGCAGGGTTTCCCAGGAAGCGCTCAACTCCTTCGCATCGTTACCGATCTGATCCTGCAGCGGACCAGCCTCGTCGGTGGCGTTCAGCACCTTTTGCGCCGCGTTTTCGCTCAGGCGCGCCACGTAGTCGAGGCGGTCGCGGGCATCAGGGATGTCCTCGGCTGCCTTTTCGATCAGCTTGTCCAGACCCAGGGCACGCAAGTTCTCATGCAGCGCACGGGTCATGTGGCCGATGCGTGCCAGGAACTCCTCGTTCGGGTCCATCGACGGCACGATGGTCCCGGCTTGTTGCTCACCCATGCTCATCAGGCTCCGAGCTTCTCGAAGATCTTGTTCAGTTTTTCATCCAGGGTGGCTGCGGTGAACGGCTTCACCACATAGCCATTGGCGCCTGCTTGCGCAGCCGCGATGATGTTTTCCTTTTTCGCTTCGGCGGTCACCATCAGCACCGGCAGTTTGGCCAGGGCGGGGTCGGCACGAATGTTCTGCAGCATGGTCAGGCCATCCATGTTCGGCATATTCCAGTCGGACACGACGAAATCGAACTGCTCGGAGCGCAGCTTGGCCAGCGCCATCACGCCGTCTTCAGCCTCGTCCACATTGGCATAACCCAGTTCCTTCAACAGATTTCGGACGATACGACGCATGGTCGAAAAATCGTCCACAACCAAAAACTTCATCTTTGGATCAGCCATGAATTACTCCGTTGTTTCTACTTACGCGGTTATAAATAAAGTTGGTGGTTCCACCAAGTTGTAGGATAGCATTTCTGTTGCTCCAAAGCGAACAAACTACCCCTAACTAGCGCTGAACCGTATCAAACGCGCAATGCGCGGGAACCGTGCTGGGCCAGATAACCCAGAACCATGCCCGGCAGCGCCTGCAGCGCCCCTACTTCGTGCGTGGCGCCGACCGCGATCGCTTCGCGCGGCATGCCAAATACGACGCAGCTGGCCTCATCCTGCGCAAAATTATACGCCCCGGCGTTCTTCATCTCCAGCATGCCCGCTGCGCCATCCTTGCCCATGCCGGTCAGGATCACGCCCACGGCGTTTTTGCCCGCATTTTGCGCTGCGGAACGGAACAGCACATCCACCGAAGGACGGTGGCGGTTCACCGGCTCGCCCTGGTCCAGCTTGGTCATATAGTTGGCGCCCGAACGTGCCAGCATCAGGTGCGAGTGGCCCGGCGCGATGTAGGCGTGGCCGGGCAGCACACGCTCGTTGCCTTCCGCTTCACGCACCGAAATCTTGCACAGGGAGTCCAGACGCTTGGCAAAGGAGCGGGTGAAGCCCTCCGG
>NZ_JBFRDW010000542.1:0-4232 GCF_052113985.1 Pseudoduganella sp. RAF53_2
TCGATACGCTCATCATGGAACGCTTCTTCGACGAGTCGGGCGGCATGCAGCTGGTGCTGCACACGCCCTATGGCAGCCGCGTTAACCGCGCCTGGGGGCTGGCGCTGCGCAAGCGCTTCTGCCGCACCTTCAATTTCGAACTGCAGGCGGCGGCGACGGAAGATGCCATCGTGCTGTCGCTGTCCGAAAGCCACAGCTTCCCGCTGGACGAGGTGTGGCGCTACCTGCGCTCAAGCAGCGCGGAGCACATCCTGGTTCAGGCGCTGCTCGATGCGCCGCTGTTCAATGTTCGCTGGCGTTGGAATGCGACGACTGCGCTGGCCCTGCCGCGCTTCACGGGGGGCCGCAAAGTCGCGCCGCAGCTTCAGCGCATGAAGAGCGACGATCTGCTCGCGGCCGTGTTCCCCGATCAGGCGGCATGCCTCGAAAACATCGTCGGAGAACGTGAGCTGCCCAGCCATCCGCTGGTCGATCAGACTTTGGACGATTGTCTGCACGACGCGATGGATAGCGAAGGCTGRATCGCCCTGTTGCGCCGCATGGAGGCGGGCGAAGTGCATCTGATTTCGCGCGACTTGCCGGCGCCGTCGCCGCTGGCCATGGAGGTGCTGAATGCCCGTCCGTATGCCTTTCTCGACGACGCACCGCTCGAAGAGCGCCGGACGCAAGCCGTGTTGAACCGCCGCTGGACCGACCCAGCGTCCACCGACGATATGGGCGCGCTGGACGCCGGCGCCATCGAAGCTGTCGCCAACGAAGCCTGGCCGCGCGTGCGCAACGCCGATGAAATGCAGGAAGCGCTGGTGCAACTGGCCTGTATTACGCGCGACGAAGCGCTTGCCAACGAAGGCTGGAATGACTGGCTTGGCGCGCTTGCCGACAGCGGCCGCGCCACGCGTCTGCGTCTCGCCGGCGGGCCCGAGTTCTGGGTGGCGCTGGAACGCCTGGCTTGCCTGCATGCTGCTTATCCCGATGCTGCCGCCACGCCGCCACTCGCCATACCGGAGCGGCTAACCCTCAACGGCGATGAGCCATGGACGCGCGATGACGCGCTGGTTGAACTTCTGCGCGCACGCTTGTCCGGCTTCGGCCCACAACTTGCCGCCGCCATCGGCTCCGCGCTTGCGCTGCCGGAGAGCACGGTGCTGATCGCCCTCACGCAACTGGAAAGCGAAGGTTACGTCATGCGTGGCCGATTTACGCCGCGCGCCGTGGGGGAGGAATGGTGCGAACGCCATCTGCTGGCGCGCATCCATCGCTACACGATCAAGAATCTGCGGCGCGAGATCGAGCCCGTCGAGCGCCAGGATTTCATGCGCTTCCTGTTCGACTGGCAGCACTTGTCCGAAGAAACGCGCTTGCAAGGACCGGACACGCTGACGCAGGTGCTGTCGCAGCTGGAAGGATTCGAAGCGCCCGCCGGCGCCTGGGAAAGCGAGCTACTGTCTGCCCGTATCAAGGATTATTCCCTGCTTTGGCTCGACGATCTGTGCCGCTCCGGCCGCATCGTGTGGACTCGCGTAGGCGCACCATCCAGTGCCAGCGGCGGCACGGTGCGCAGCACGCCGCTGGTATTGCTGCCGCGCCGCCAGCTCTCCCGGTGGCACGCCCTGCCTGCCGTCGCCACCGAAGTCGAACTCACGCCGCGCGCGGTACGTGTGCTGGAGTCGCTGCGCCGCAACGGCGCCATGTTCTATGACGAACTGGCACACGAGGCGCGACTACTGCCCGCGGAACTGGAAACTGCGCTGGGTGAGCTGGTCGCCACGGGCCTGGTGAATGCGGACAGCTACGCCGGCCTGCGCGCCATGCTCATCCCCGCCAACAAGCGCAACACCATGGACCGCCGGCGCCGCCGCGGGGCCGGGCCGACGATGGAAGAAGCCGGGCGCTGGGCGCTGGTCCGCCAGTCCGAAGCCGTCACGATCAAAGAAAAAACCGGCAGCGCCGACGCATCCGACAGCGCGCCCGCCGCACCTGCGCCGCCCGGCCGCCGCCCGCGCATCGCGCCCGAAACGCTGGAACACATCGCCATGACGCTCCTGCGCCGCTACGGCGTCATGTTCTGGAAACTGCTCGATCGTGAAGCGTCCTGGCTGCCGTCCTGGCGCGAACTGCTGCCCGTTTACCACCACCTCGAAGCCCGCGGTGACGTGCGAGGCGGACGCTTCGTGGCCGGCCTCTCTGGCGAACAATTCGCCTTACCGGAAGCGATTCCCCTGCTACGCGAAATGCGCCGCAAACCTCACGACGGCACCCTGGTCGCCATCTCCGCCATCGATCCCCTCAACCTCAGTGGCACCGTGCTGCAAGGCGACAAAGTCCCCGCCCTGGCTGGCAACCGCATCCTCTTCCGTGACGGCGTGGCCGTCGCCACCCAGGTTTCCGGCAAATTCAACTACCTGGACTCGCCCAATCCCGCCGAGCGCGAAGCGATGCACGCATTGCTCGTCGTGCATCGCTAGGATCAATCCAATTTGTGAATTGATAGAYACAGTCTTTGGTTTGATGCGGTATTGATCAAGTCATATGATCTCCTCACAACTACACAACTCGGGAGACATGATGAAGAAAACCGCAGCCATTGTTCTGGCAGTGGGCAGTGCCGCTGCCCACGCACAGTCGTCAGCGGGAATTTATGGCATCGTCGATGCTGCCCTGGTGGGCGAAAACGGCGGCAGCAATGGACATGTCAGCAAGGTGACCAGCGGTGCGGCGTCGGCCTCGCGGATCGGATTTCGCGGCACGGAAGATTTGGGCAATGGCCTGTCCGCCTATTTCACCCTGGAGACCGGCGTCAAGATCGATACGGGCGAAGTGGATGCCGCAGGCACCATCTTCAACCGCCAGGCCTTCGTCGGACTGAAACGCAAGGACTTCGGCGCAGTGGCGCTTGGCCGCCAGTACACGCCTTATCACACCACACTGGTGAACATCGTGGACCCGTTCAACACGGGCACCGCAGGTACGGCGAAGAACCTGTTCCCAGACTGGGGCGCCAATATCCGCAGCAGCAATGCGATTACCTATATGTCGCCGCGCGTGCACGGGGTCGATGCCGAGCTGGCGTACAGCTTCGGTGAGCAGAACACGGCTTCCGCCGGGCGCCAGTTCGGTGGCGCCATCGGCTACACGGAAGGTCCGCTGGCGATCCGGCTGGCCTACAACAACAAGAACTCCGACCTTGCCGCAACGGGCACGACGGCCGCCGTCAATCATGACCTAGGCCGTAATATTCTGCTCGGCGCAAATTACAACTTTGGCTGGATCAAGGTCCACGCCGGCTATGAAATCGACAAAGGCTTCAACAGCACGCCGCTGGGCAATGCCAACAACCCTTACGGCGGCGTAAAGCCGACGCCTTCGACCGACGGCCGCGAAGTGCTGCTGGGATTTAGCGCGCCGGTCGGCGCAGGCACCGTGCTGTTCTCGGCCATGCACAAGGACGACCGCAGCAGTTTCAATCAGGACGCCAGCTCCTGGGGTATCGGCTACCTGTATGCTCTGTCCAAGCGCAGCAATCTGTACGCGGCCTACGGACATATCAACAACAAGAATGGCGCCGGATACACGGTAGCCAACAACACCGAGGCCGGCACGGGCAATTCCGGCTACAACCTTGGCATCCGCCATACGTTCTAAGGAGACACCGTGGAACAAGCACCAACCGTCAAAGCGGTCAGCGCCGCCAACGTCCAGACGCGCACGCGCTGGATGATTCTCGCGATGCTGTTTGCCATCACGACGATCAACTACGCCGACCGCGCGACCATCTCGATCGCCGGCCCCGAGATCAAGAAAGAACTGGGATTATCCGCAGTCCAGATGGGCTTTATCTTCTCGGCCTTCGCCTGGTCCTATGTGGTCGCCCAGCTGCCAGGCGGCTGGCTGCTGGACCGCTTCGGTTCCAAGATCACCTACTTCTTCAGCATCTTCCTGTGGTCGACCTTTACTTTGTTCACCGGCGCGGCGGGTTTCGTCGCAGGGGGCGCCGCGGTCACTTTGCTGTTCACACTGCGTATGCTGGTCGGCGCGGCGGAAGCGCCCTCCTTCCCCGGCAACAGCCGCATCGCCTCCGCCTGGTTCCCATCGCATGAACGAGGCCTGGCTGCCGCCGTCTTCAATTCGGCCCAGTATTTCGCGACCGTGCTGTTTGCGCCGATCATGGGCTGGCTGGTGCACAACTACGGCTGGCATAGCGTGTTCTACGTGATGGGTAGCCTGGGCATCCT
>NZ_JBFRDW010000543.1:0-4231 GCF_052113985.1 Pseudoduganella sp. RAF53_2
ATCGAGATGGCCGAAGCCCTGGTGCGCTGGCAGCATCCAGAACGGGGATTGCTCACCCCGGCCCAGTTCATCGAGGTTGCCGAGCACAGCGGCCTGATTTCGGCGCTGGGAGAGTGGGTTTTCGAAGAAGCGGCCCAGCAGGTGAAACGGCTGCAGGATGCGGGAGGCGTCAATTTCCAGATCTGTGTGAACAAATCGGCCTGGCAATTCCGTCATGAATCGGTCAGCGTGAACCACTGGATCGAACTGCTGGACAAATTTGCCCTCTCGCCACACAGCATCGTCATCGAAATCACGGAGAACCTGCTGCTCGAAGCCAATCGGGAAGTTGCCATCCGCCTGAAATCCTTGCGCGATGCCCATATGCAGGTTTCCCTGGACGATTTCGGCGCCGGCTACTCCTCTCTGGCCGTCCTGAAGCACTTCAAGCTCGATTACCTGAAACTGGACCCCGGTTTCACCAACAATCCGGATCTTTGCGAAGCAATCACGGTGATGGCGCACCGCATGGGTATCAAGGTCGTGGCCGAACATGTCGAAACCGAGCAGCAAATGGCCAATCTGACGGCCGCTGGATGTGATTTTGCTCAGGGATATCTGCTCAAAGGCCCGATTTCAGCCGAAGAACTCACTCAGCTGTTGATAACCTCATGAATATCCACAGGATCGAATGTGCGTAAACGCCCAAACTACGCACAGGCCAAAAATTTGCTCAGAACTCATCCTCGCTGGATACAATGCTTGTTCAGCAGGTTTTGCAAATCGTAAACTACTGATCTTGTGGATGTTAACAGCTTTATCCACAGATGACCCTTCGTTTACTATCTACTACTATCCTTATCTATACTTTTACCTTATTAAAGGAAAAGTTTTATGCGACTTGGCATCATCTCCGCTCTCGCGGAAGAACAGCAAGGATTGATCGAAGCCATGGAGAGCCCTTCTAAGCTCATCCACGGCATGCGTGAGTACACAGCCGGAAATCTCTGGAAAATCGATTCTGTGTGCGTTTTATCGCGAATTGGGAAGGTTGCTGCTGCCATGACAGCTACCAGCCTTGTGGAGAAGTTCGGAGTTACCCACATCATCTTTACCGGCGTCGCTGGAAGTGCCGATTTTGGCGTTCGAGTTGGCGATGTTGTGGTCGCTGAAAGCCTGGTTCAGCACGATGTTGATGCCAGCCCGCTGTTTCCGCGCTTTGAAGTTCCCCTGACAGGCCTGTCGCACCTGCCTTCTGACCGCGATTTGAGCCGCAAATTGGGTGCCGCAGCACGCGATTTCCTGGAAAACGAGACTGAAAATCCCCAATTGCACCGTGGATTGATCGGCAGCGGCGATCAATTCATGAGCGATCCGGTGAAACTGGCGGCTTTGAAAGACGCACTGCCCGATTTACTGGCAGTGGAAATGGAAGGAGCGGCAGTCGCCCAGGTCTGTTTCGAACTGGGCGTGCCGTTTGCGGTAATCCGGACGATTTCCGACAACGCGAATGAGGATGCAGCGACGGATTTCATGCATTTCGTGAAAACCGTCGCGTCCCGCTATGCCTTTGGCATCATTAAAAACTTCTGTAATGCGTAAGGCGTAAGGCGGATCATTGATCCGCCGTCCGGTTAAGCCTCCAGCGTCATCAGGGAGGCATTACCGCCCGCCGCTGTGGTGTTGACGCACAGAGCACGCTCTGCAACCAGACGCCACAGCGGAATTTCACCCTCTTCCGTCGTATCAATGACCGAAACCAGGGCGCCATCACGTGCTGCCAGTTGTTCGCGCACGCCTGCGCTCATGCCGGACTCAACCAGTGCGATCTGGATGCCCTCTTTCAGGCCATTCAAACCTTGCGCCATCTGTACGCGGCCCTTCACAGCTGCCGGCAAATCGCCTGGAAGCAGTGCTGCGCCATCCACAATCACCGCCTGGTTGCCGGTCGCCATCACGGCTGCCAATTGATTCAGCAGCACTTCACGGCTACCAGCCACGCAAGCAATTGCGCCACGCGGAACATAGCTCAGCGTATTGCGTTCACCCGTTGGGCCTGGCAGACCAATTACCGTACCGGCCGGCGTGGTACGAACATACTGCTCGACCTGGGCCAGCAGACGCTGTTTGCCCTGTGCTTTCGCCCAGCCAGCCAGTGCATCAGCACCGGCAGAAGCCTGGCGCTCATGGCGTTCGGTCGAAACCACGGCTTTTTGCAGGCGTTTCAGATACAGCGGACCACCAGCCTTCGGACCAGTGCCCGATTTACCTTCGCCACCGAATGGCTGCACACCCACCACTGCGCCGACGATATTGCGGTTCACGTAGATATTGCCGACATGAGCGCGAGAAGTGATGAAATCGATGGTTTCATCGATACGCGAATGCACGCCCAGGGTCAGGCCAAAACCGCTGTTGTTGATCTGATTGATGACTTTCGGCAGGTCGGCTCGGTGGTAGCGAATCACGTGCATGACCGGACCGAAGACTTCCTTGGTCAGCTCGTCCAGGGAACCGATTTCCAGCACGGTTGGCGGCACAAAAGTGCCCTGGTCCGCGTCTGGAACGATTAGCGAGAAGCTCGCTTTGGCAGATTTCTTCACTTTTTCGATGTGGTTGAGCAGATTCTGCTGCGCCTCGGTGTCGATCACCGGGCCGATGTCGGTCACCAGGCGGTCCGGCGAGCCCAGTTTCAGCTCCTGCATTGCGCCCTTCAGCATCTTGATCGTCTTGTCGGCGATATCTTCCTGCAGGAACAGCACGCGCAGGGCCGAGCAACGCTGGCCGGCCGAGTCGAAAGCGGACGAAATCGCGTCGATTACCACCTGTTCCGGCAGCGAGGACGAATCCACGATCATGGCGTTCTGACCGCCGGTTTCAGCGATCAGCGGAATATCCACATTTTCAGCCACGGCACGCTTGGCCAGGGTGCGGTTGATCAGCTGGGCTACTTCGGTCGAGCCGGTGAAAATCACGCCTTTCACGCGGCTGTCGTTGGTGAGCGCAGCGCCAACCACTTCGCCGCGGCCCGGCAGGAATTGCAGCGCAGCGCGCGGAATGCCCGCTTCATGCATCAGCTGCACAGCGCGGTGAGCGATCAGCGGGGTCTGCTCCGCAGGTTTGGCCAGCACGACGTTACCGGCAGCCAGCGCAGCAGYAGCCTGGCCAGTGAAGATCGCCAGCGGGAAGTTCCAGGGGCTGATACAGGTTACGGGACCCAGCGCCAGGGAATTGGTCGACGTACGGATTTGCGCGCCGTAGTAGCGCAGGAAATCGACCGCCTCGCGCACTTCAGCAATGGCGTTCGGCAGCGACTTGCCTGCTTCACGGATTGCCAGCGCCATCAGTTCCAGCATATGCGTTTCGAACAGATCGGCGGCGCGGTTCAGTGCAGCAGCGCGTTCCGAAGGTTCGGTGGTTTGCCAATCCATCGCAAAATGGCTGGCGCTGGTCAGCGCGGCATCCACATCGGCGGCGTTGGCTTCGCTTACCTGGCCAACCACGTCATCCTTGCGAGCAGGATTGATCACCGGCTGAGCAGCGCCGGCGCTCGCTTCAACAGCCAGCAGCGGACCAGCGGTCCAGCTACGAGGCTCGGCCAGCACTGCGGAAACTTCGCGCAGCACGTCTTCGTTCGACAGGTCCAGGCCCTTGGAATTCTTGCGCTCGTCGCCAAACATTTGCAGCGGCAGCTTGATGGCCGGGTGCGGCGAACCTTGCAGCTCGCGCGCCACGTCCAGCGGATTCTGAATCAGCGAATCGACCGGAATGCTTTCGTCCACGATCTGGTTCACGAAGGACGAGTTGGCGCCGTTTTCCAGCAGGCGGCGTACCAGGTAAGCCAGCAGGGTTTCGTGCGAGCCGACCGGAGCGTAGATACGGCAAGCCTTGTCGAGCTTGTCGGCGCCGACAACCTGGTCGTACAGGGTTTCGCCCATACCGTGCAGGCATTGGAATTCGTAGCCGGTGACGCCATCGCGCTTGGCCCAGGTGTAAATCATCGACAGGGTTTGCGCGTTATGTGTGGCGAACTGCGCGTAAATGACGTCAGTCGCAGCCAGCAGACGCTGGGCGCAGGTCAGGTAGGAAACGTCGGTGTAGACCTTGCGGGTATAGACCGGATAGCCGGACATGCCGTCCACCTGGGCGCGCTTGATTTCCGCATCCCAATAAGCGCCCTTCACCAGACGCACCATGAACTTGCGGCCGCTGCGCTTGGCCAGGTCGACCAGGTAGTCGATCACGAACGGGC
>NZ_JBFRDW010000544.1:0-5328 GCF_052113985.1 Pseudoduganella sp. RAF53_2
ATCAATGACTTGCCGCGTGACGTGCAGGATGGTACTTCTGTAAATACTTTATGCCGCGAAGGCGGCGATCGCGAACGTGTCGCACTAAAACAGTTATCATAGCAGCCGTTTACTGTTTTTACAGGCTCGCTACACCAGCGAGCCTTTTGTCACTATGCCAAATGCAAACCGCGGGGCCGTCGGCTTCCAGTCGAGCGAGTTCGAACAAGAATACGAACGCCCATCCAAAACCGAAATGAAGCGCCAGTCGGACGCCCTGCAAGACCTGGGCCGCGAACTGGTGGAAGCGCCACGTGACCGCGTGAAGCGCGTGCCCATGCCGGAAGACGTGCGCGATGTCATTCTGGAATGCCAGAATATCAAGAATCACGAAGGCCGCCGCCGTCAGCTGCAGTTTGTCGGCAAGAAGATGCGTGGCCTGACGGAAGAGGAAGTGGCCGTGATCCGCCGCACCATCGAGGGCTGGAAAGGCGCCTCCAAGGCCGATACCGCCGCCCTGCACGCGCTGGAGCGCCGCCGCGAGAAGCTGCTGGCCGACGACAAGGCCCTGACCGCCCTGCTGGAAGAGCATCCGCAGCTGGACGTGCAGCACCTGCGCGCCCTGATCCGCAATGCCCGCAAGGAGCAGGCCGAGAACAAGCCGCCCAAGGCCTACCGCGAAATCTTCCAGATCCTGAAGGACCTGCAAAAGCCTGCCGCCAAGTCCGCGGATGACGAGGAAGCTGAAGAAGAAGGCGAAGAAAATGACGAATGAACCGGAACTCGAGGTTGAGCTGATGATTGGCCTGGTCTCGATTTCCGACCGCGCCAGCGAAGGCGTGTATCAGGACCAGGGCATCCCGGCGCTGGAAGGCTGGCTGCGCACTGCACTGACCACGCCCTTCCGCGTTGAGACACGACTGATTCCGGACGAGCGCGCCCGGATCGAAGCCACGCTGACCGAGCTGGTGGACCAGGCGCGCTGCCATCTCGTTCTGACCACCGGCGGCACCGGCCCGGCACGCCGCGACGTGACGCCGGAAGCCACGCTGGCCATCGGCACCAAGGAAATGCCGGGCTTCGGCGAACAGATGCGCGCCATCTCGCTGCATTTCGTGCCGACTGCCGTGCTGTCGCGCCAGACTGCCGTGATCCGCGAAATTGACGGTCACGCGGCGCTGGTCATGAACCTGCCCGGCCAGCCGAAAGCCATCAAGGAAACGCTGGAAGGCTTGAAGGACGCCGACCGCAGCAAATAAGGACTACCGCATGACCCACGTACTCGACCACATCGAAGTCAGCACTTCCGACAACCCTGAAGTCTCCATCATCTGGATGCACGGCCTGGGYGCCGACGGCAACGATTTCGTGCCCCTGGTCGATGAACTGGACCTGAAAGGCCTGCCAGGCATCCGCTTCATCTTCCCGCATGCGAACACCATGCCGGTGACCATCAATGGTGGTTACGTGATGCGCGCCTGGTACGACATCATCCACACCGACCTGGGCCGCCAGGAAGACGAGAAAGGCCTGCGCGAATCGCAGATCCTGGTGGAAGCGCTGATCGAGCGTGAGAAGGCGCGCGGCATTCCGGCCAACCGCATCATCCTGGCCGGCTTCTCGCAAGGCTGCGCGATGACCCTGCAAACCGGCCTGCGCCATCCTGAACAGCTGGCGGGCCTGATGTGCCTTTCCGGCTATGTGCCGCTGGCCGACAAGGTGGCCGCCGAACGCAGCGCCGTCAGCACGCAAACGCCGATCTTCATGGTGCATGGCCGCATGGACCCGGTGATCCCGGTGCAGCGCGCCATCGCGTCGAAAGACCTGTTGCTGTCGCTGGGCTACCAGGTCGAGTGGCACGAGTATTACATGCAGCACTCGCTGTGCCAGGAAGAAGTGGACCACATCGGCGCCTGGCTGAAGAAGGTGCTGCTCTAAACCAGTAGTTTGTCCGGCGTGATCGGCAAGTCGCGAATGCGCTTGCCGGTTGCGTGGAATACCGCGTTGGCCACAGCGGCGGCCACGCCGGTAATCCCGATCTCGCCAATGCCGCGGATGCCAAGCTCGTTGAAGTTGGTGTCGCTGTCTTCCACCACGATGATGTCCATGCCCGGCACGTCCGCATTCACCGGCACGTGATAGTCCGCCAGGTTGGCGTTCACGGCACGGCCGTGGTGCCAGTCCATCTCCGTTTTCTCCGTCAGCGCCATGCCCAGGCCCCATACGATGCCGCCCATCAGCTGGCTGTGGCCCGTCTTCGCATTGAGCAGCTTGCCCACGTTGTAGGCCGCCACAATGCGCGGCACGCGCACGGTGCCGAGGTCCGGGTCCACGAACACTTCGACGAAGACTGCGCCGAAAGAGTGCGAGGAGAACTCTTTCTTTTCAATGCCAGGCTTGGCCTCGCCGTCCGCCGCGACCGGCTGTCCGCCGTGGCGCGCCATGATGGCTGCCATCGGTTCCTTGCGCTCCGGCRCATCGCGGAAAATCAGCCAGCCGTCCTGCGCATCGACCTTGGCCGGATCGGCGCCTTTCAGCGGCGAGACTTCATCACCCACCGCCATTTCGGTCAGCTTGCGCCGCGCGCCCAGGCAGGCTTGATGCACGGCCGGGCCGATGCTGGCGGCCGTCATCGAGCCGCCGGAAACCGGTGCCTGCGGCATCGTGGTATCGCCCAACTCGAACTTCACCTTACTCGGCGGCAGTCCCAGCGCATCGGCCGCCACCTGCGTCATCACGGTATAAGTGCCCGTGCCCAGGTCATGCGAGCCGCAGCGCACGATGGCCGTGCCGTCCGGCTGGATGCTGGCCCAGGCCTTGGCCGGCAGGCGGTGCGCCGGATAGGTAGCCGTGGCCATGCCCCAGCCGACCAGCATGCGCCCGGCGTGCATCGAACCGGGAATCGGATTGCGCCTGGCCCAGTCAAAATGTTTGGCTGCCACCTCGTAGCATTCGCGCAGCTTCTTGCTGCTGAAGGGCAGATTCTTTTCCGGGTCCTTGTCGGCGTAATTGCGCAGGCGCAGCTCCAGCGGGTCCATATTCAGCGCGTAGGCCAGTTCGTCCATCGCGCACTCCAGCGCGTATGTGCCGGTCGATTCGCCCGGCGCGCGCATATAGGTCGGCACGCCGAGATTCAGCACCGCCAGCCTTTGCGTCGTATCGCAGTTGTCGCAAGCGTAGAGCATGCGCGTGGGCGTGGTGCAGGGCTCGACGAAATCGTCCTGGAACGAGGAATGCGAAATCGAATGATGCGCAATCGCGGCCAGCTTGCCGTCCGCGCCGGCGCCAAGCTGGAAGTGCTGCTCGGTCATCGGCCGTGCGCCGACCGGCGCAAACATCTGCGTGCGCTCCACCACCAGTTTGACGGGACGGCCTACGGCTTTGGCGGCCATCGCCGCCAGCACCACGTGCGACCACATGCTGCCTTTGCAGCCAAAACCGCCGCCGGTGAAGGGGCAAACCACGCGCACCTTGTCCGGCGAGATGCCAAGATCCTTGGCCGCCGCTTTCTTCACGCCGGAGATATTCTGCGTGGCGTCATACAGCGTCAGGCGGTCGCCATCCCATGCCGCGATGGTCGCATGCGGCTCCATCGGGTTGTGGTTCTCGATGGGCGTGGTGTAGGTCGCCTCGAAGCGCTTTGCAGCGCCGGACAGCGCAGCCGAGACTTTCCCTCGGCTGCTGCTGGACGGACGTTCGGGATCTTCTTTCGGTATTTTCGGATGCGCCTTCGCGCCATTGAAATCCAGTACCGCAGGCTGCCTTGCATAGCTCACGCGCACGGCGCGGCTGGCATCCATCGCCTGCTCCAGGGTATCCGCCACCACGACCGCGATGGGCTGCGCGTTGTACTGCACTACCGCGTCCTGCAGCAGGTTGATCTTCGGCGGCGGCGGCATGTCGCCCTCGCCCGGCTTGGTGCGCGGCAGGTGCGGGGCGTTCTGGTGCGTCAGCACGGTCAGCACGCCCGGCATGTGCGCGGCGCGCGAAGTATCGATGGCGCTGATGCGGCCTTTCGGAATCGTGCTGAGCACCATCACGGCGTGCGCCATGCGCGGCAGCTGGTGTTCCGCTGCAAAGGTAGCCGTGCCCGTGACTTTCTGGCGGCCGTCCGTGCGGTTCATGCCTTGTCCGACGATACTCATGCGCTTTCTCCTGCAATACGCAGTGCGCGTACCACTGCGCGCTGCGCCATTTCGACCTTGTAGCGGTTTTCCGGCAGCGGCTGGGCGCCTTGCAGCAGACGCATCGCGGCCTGGCGGCTGCGCTCATCGTCCAGCGGCTGGCCTTGCAGCAGCGCTTCTGCCTCAGGCACGCGCCAGGGCTTGTGTGCCACGCCGCCCAGTGCAATACGCGCCTGGCGAATCACATTGCCATCCATTTCCAGTCCAGCAGCGACGGACACCAGCGCAAAGGCATAGCTGGCGCGGTCGCGCACCTTGAGGTAGTGGCTGTTCTTCGAAAGCCTGGATGGCGGCAGCTCGACGGCGGTAATCAGCTCGCCCGGCTTGAGGACCGTATCGAATTGCGGCGTATCACCCGGCAGGCGGTGGAATTCGCTGATGGGAATGCGGCGCTCGCCGCCCTGCCCGGCCACCACGACCACAGCGTCCAGCGCGGCCAGTGCCACGTTCATGTCCGAGGGATTGACGGCAATGCAGGCCTGGCTGGCGCCGAGAATGGCGTGCATGCGATGGTAGCCTTCGCGCGCACCGCAGCCGGAGCCGGGCTCGCGCTTATTGCATTGGCCGAAGGCGGTATCGGTGAAATAAGGGCAGCGCGTGCGTTGCATCAGATTGCCGCCCGTGGTCGCCATATTGCGCAGCTGGCCCGATGCGCCGGACAGCAGCGCGCGCGTCAGCAATGGATAGCGCTCGCGCACCAGCTGATGATTGGCCATATCGCTGTTGCGCGCTGTGGCGCCGATGCGCAAGCCGCCGCCCTGCAGCTCGGTGATCGCGTCCATGCCGGCGCGGCTCACATCGATCAAACGCTGTGGATGCTCGACGTCGCCCTTCATCAGGTCCAGCAGATTGGTGCCGCCTGCGATGAAACGCGCACCCGGTTGCTGAGCGAGACGCAACGCTTCGTCCATATTGCGAGCCCGGTCATAGAATATCGCTTGCATGGCTCAGACCTTTTTCAGCGCCACGGTGCGAATCGCGGCCACGATATTGGGATAGGCGCCGCAGCGGCAGATATTGCCGCTCATGCGCTCGCGGATTTCGTCATCGGTAAAGGCCGGGGACTTCACGCGCACATCCGGCGTGACTGCACTTGCCGTACCCGCCTGCATTTCTTCCAGCAGCGCGGTGGCGGAGCAGATCTGGCCCGGCGTACAGTAGCCAC
>NZ_JBFRDW010000545.1:0-4213 GCF_052113985.1 Pseudoduganella sp. RAF53_2
CTGCGACACGTCGTACAGCAGGTTCTGCACCAGCAGCTGCATCGGCAGCATCGGCAGGAACGGGATGAACGCACTCGCGATCAGCACTGAGAACACATTGCCGAAGTTCGAGCTGGCCGTCATTTTGATGTACTTGAGCATATTGGCGAAGGTGCGGCGGCCTTCCAGCACGCCCTCCTCCAGCACCATCAGGCTCTTTTCCAGCAGGATGATGTCCGCTGCCTCTTTCGCGATATCGACCGCCGTATCCACCGAAATGCCGATGTCCGCCTTGCGCAGCGCCGGGGCGTCGTTGATGCCGTCGCCCATGAAGCCGACCACGCGGCCGTTGGACTTCAGCAGGCGCACGATGCGCTCCTTGTGCGCCGGCGTCAGCTTGGCGAATACATTGTGATGTTCGACGGCGGCGGCCAGTTCGGCATCGGTCATGCGCTCGACGTCGCCGCCCAGCAGCACGCCCTTCTGCTCCAGCCCCACTTCGCGGCAGATCTTGGCGGTCACCAGCTCGTTGTCGCCGGTGAGAACCTTGACGGCCACGCCATGCTCGGCCAGCGCCTTCAGGGCCGGCGCCGTGGATTCTTTTGGCGGGTCCAGGAAGGCGACATAACCCACCAGCACCAGGTCCGATTCGTCGGCCAGGCTGTAAGTTTCCTGGGTCGGCGGCAGTTCGCGCGAGGCAACGGCCACCACGCGCAGGCCTTCAGCGTTCAGGTCGGCGGTCACGCTGCGCACACGCTCCAGCAGTTCCGGTGTCAGCACTTCCACTTCTTCGCCGTGCTGCACGCGGCTGCACACGGCCAGCACTTCTTCCACTGCGCCTTTGGTGATGATGACGTGGTGCTGGTCGTGCTCGGCCACCACCACCGACATGCGGCGGCGGTTGAAGTCGAACGGAATCTCATCGACTTTGCGGAAGACTTCCGCCACGTTCAGGTCGCGGTGCACTTCGGCGTGCTCCAGCACGGCCACGTCCAGCAGGTTTTTCAGGCCGGTCTGGTAGTAGCTGTTCAGGTATGCCATGTCCAGCACTTCGTCCGATTCCTCGCCCCAGATATCGGTGTGGCGGGCCAGGAAGATCTTGTCCTGGGTGAGCGTACCGGTCTTGTCGGTGCACAGCACGTCCATCGCGCCGAAGTTCTGGATCGCGTCCAGGTGCTTCACGATGACTTTTTTACGCGACAGGAAGACCGCGCCTTTGGCCAGGGTGGAAGTCACGATCATCGGCAGCATTTCCGGCGTCAGGCCAACAGCGATGGACAGCGCGAACAGCAGCGCCTCCATCCAGTCATGCTTGGTGTAACCATTGATGAAGAACACCAGCGGCGACATCACCAGCATGAAGCGGATCAGCAGCCAGCTCACTTTATTCACGCCGTTCTGGAACGAGGTCGGCGCTTTTTCAGTGGCGGTTACGCGGCTGGCCAGCGCACCGAAGTAGCTGCTGTTGCCGGTGCCCAGCACGACAGCTGTGGCGGCGCCGGACACTACATTGGTGCCCATGAAGACGATGTTTTCCAGCTCCAGCGGATTGATGGTGTCCGCGTCCTTCTGCTCGGCGAACTTCTCCACCGGTAGCGATTCGCCCGTCATGGCGGCCTGCGACACGAACAGGTCTTTCGCAGCCAGCACGCGGCAATCGGCCGGAATCATGTCGCCGGCGGACAGCGCGATCACGTCGCCCGGCACCAGCAGGCGGATCGCCACTTCGGTGCGCTGGCCTGCGCGCAGCACGGTCGCGGTATTGCTGACCATTTCCTTCAGCGCGTCCGCCGCCTTGTTGGACTTCCCTTCCTGCCAGAAGCGCAGCAGCGCGGACAGGACGACCATCGTGCCGATCACGATGGCGGCCTTCACGTCCTCGGTAACATAGGACACGATGGCCAACAACGTCAGCAGCAGATTGAAGGGATTGCGGTAGCACTGCCACAGGTGCGCCTGCCAGCTCAGTGGCTTCTCGTGTTCGACTTCGTTGAAGCCGACGCGCTCGCGCACGGCCTCCGCCTCTTCCACGCTCAGGCCTTCCACGCGGGTGTCGAGACGCTGCAACAGCGCAGCGCTGTTCTCGGTGGCGGCGGCCACCATGGTCTGGGTCAGGCTTTGCGGCACTTCGCGGCTTACGCCCGTTTCGGCCATCGAGTCCAGCATGGCCAGGCGGCGGAAGTGGCGGCCGATGTGACGGGAACGCAGGAAGCGCTCGAACAGCTCTTTCAGAACGATGAAGTTCATTATTACTCTCCAGCATAGTGCGGAGCGCGCACGCGTGCTCCTGAGCCTTCGCGAAAAAAATAGCGAAAGCACAATGACGCCGCAACGATGGCGACGTCAG
Organism: Pseudoduganella sp. RAF53_2; assembly: GCF_052113985.1. NCBI lineage: Bacteria > Pseudomonadati > Pseudomonadota > Betaproteobacteria > Burkholderiales > Oxalobacteraceae > Pseudoduganella > Pseudoduganella sp. RAF53_2. Next base: position 2,327 of record NZ_JBFRDW010000545.1, read on the forward strand.
ACAATGTTTATCAGGGAGCAGCTGGAGAGCCGGGGAACCGGCTGATGCGCGCCGCTGCCTGCCGTACTTGGCAAGGCAGCGGCGAATGGGAGAATTCGGGCTTACCTTGCCTGGGTCAGGTCGATAGCAAATCGACTACAAGAACTGTCCACAGGAGGAACTCCTAGTATGAAGATGCGCGGATTCTAGCCCAATTTGTGAGCACTACTCAACCAATTTCTTGTAACTTCTTATGTCGGCATTGTGAATACGATGGCATTTTCCAACGCTGCCGTGTCGCTGACGCCAACCAGCGTGACCTGGCCGCCGGGGGCGGAGATCAACAGGTCGTTACCAACGTGTGTGACATACTTGGCGACGAAGTCGTGGGCCGTCATCGGTTTGCTCAGCACATCCACGAAATACAGCTTGTCGCCCTCCGCCATATTGAAGTCATTGACGCGGTCCGTCCCCATCGAGGACTCGAACACAAAGCAGTCCGCGCCTGTGCCGCCGATCAGAACGTCGTTGCCCTTCCCGCCAAACAGCACGTCGCGCGCCGCGCCGCCATCGAGCGTATCGTTGCCGTTGTCGCCATACAGGTAATCGATGCCGCCGCCGCCGGTCAGCTTGTCGTCGCCGTTGCCGCCGTACAGCGCATCGGTGGCCGCGCCGCCGGTCAGGGTGTCGTTGCCGTTCGCCCCCTGCAGCACATTTTCGCCATCGGTGCCGACCAGATTATCGTTGCCGTTACCGCCGTTGAGCACCTTGCCCTTGTCGGCGGTCGAGCCCCAGATGGTCAGCGTGATGGTATTGGTGCTCACCATGCCCGACTTGTCGACCACCGAATAGCTCATGGTGCCATTGACCTTCTGGCCCGTGCTGGCCCAGTCGAATTCATCGCTCGGCGTGATCGRAATCGATTTGCCATCGGCGGAAATGGTGGCGCTGGCATACACCTGGCTCAGATTCAGAACCTGCTTGGTCACCGGATTGACCAGTGTGCTGGCCGTGCTGTCCGCCGCCCAGGTCAATGTGACCTGGCTGACGTTCTTCAGCGTTACCACGTCGTTGGCGTCTGGATCGGTGGCGTAGTCGGGAATGACCGGAATCAGGATCGATGCATTCTCCACTGTGGACAGCATGATCTTGGACGTGGTGGGCGCCTCGTTCACATCATTCACGTTCAACGTCACCGCCTTCTGTGCCGCGTTGCCTGCGAGGTCGGTGGCCACCACGGTGAAGTGGTAATTGTTCTTCGCCTCGTAGTCCGGATTGGCCGCCAACTGCACATTGCCGCTGGCATCGATCGAGAATTGACCTGCATCGTCGTTATTGTTGGCCAGCAGACTATAGCTGAACGTACCAGCGTCCGTGGCGGCTGCTTTGTAGACGATCTGGTTAGCGCCCGTGTTCTCCGTTACCGAAGCTGTCGCCGCAGAGCTGAATACCGGCGCTGTCGCGTCCAGCGTGAAGCTGGCTGCCTTGCCCTGCGCCGTATTGCCGGCAAAGTCGGTTGCCAGCACGCTTACGCTGATTGTTCCGTCACTGAGCGACGACAGATTGGCCAGGCCATTCGCGCCGGTGACGCTATGCACACCGTCGCTGAAGGTGACGACTGCGTTGGCATCGGCGTTCACGCCCGCCACGCTATAGGCGACTGCGCTGCGCTCCGCGAGGCTGACCAGAGGGTCCGGCACGGTTACTGCCAGATCGCCTTCGGGATCGGCCTTGGTGTCCAGTGTGAAGTCGAAGCTGCGGGTGACGCTGTTACCGGCGATGTCGGTGTCGGTCACCTTCACGTTATGCGCGCCATCGATGCCTGGCGCCGCATAGCTCGCGGCGGCTGCGCCGTTATCAACGCTGAAGCTGCGCGTCGCCCCGGCCTCCAGGCTACCGAAGTTGAGC
>NZ_JBFRDW010000546.1:0-4204 GCF_052113985.1 Pseudoduganella sp. RAF53_2
GGATGCGCCGGGCTTGTAGGATGCGCCGGGCTTGTATGCCAAGCTGGCGCAGCGCTTCATCACCTGGATGACATCGCACACCTCGGCCGGCATCCTGTTCGATATCGACACCGCCCTGCGCCCGGACGGCGCCAGCGGCATGCTGGTGTCCAGCGTGCAGTCCTTCGAAAAATACCAGCAATCCTCGGCCTGGATCTGGGAACACCAGGCCCTGACCCGCGCCCGTTTCTGCGCCGGCGATGCCGATATCGGCGAGCGTTTCGAAAAGATCCGCTGCCAGGTGCTGCGCAAGGAGCGACCGGACAGCGCCGCGCTGAAGCAGGAAGTGCTGGCCATGCGTCAGCGCATGCGCGACGCGCGTCCGAGCCGCAACGATCTGTTCGACCTCAAGCAGGACGAGGGCGGCATGATCGATATCGAATTCATCGTGCAATACATCGTGCTGCAATACGCATCGCAGTACCGCGAACTGACCGGCAATATCGGCAATATCGCCCTGCTCAAGCTGGCCGGCACGCTGGGCCTGATCGACTCCACACTCGCTAGCGACGTGGCGGACGCCTACCGCGATATGCGCAAATGGCAGCACCAGCTGCGCCTGCAAGGCCAGGAGCAATCGCGCATTGATCCGGCCCGTGTTGCTGTGCATGCTGCAAATGTGAAGCTTTTGTGGGAAGCTATCTTCGCTGGAACATAACTCACAAAAGGAGACACACGATGAAAGCTTTTCTGGGTGGAGTTGTCATTGGTCTGGGCCTGCTGTCCCTGCCCGCCTTCGCTGCCGACAAGGGCACCTCGGACGAGGCGATGGCGATGGTGAAAAAAGCGGCCGCCGCCATCAAGGCGGACGGCAAGGACAAGACCTTTGCCGCCATTGCCGATCCGAATAACAAGGACTATCACGACCGTGACCTTTACGTGTTCGTGTACGACATGAATGGCGTGGCTGTTGCGCATGGCAACAATCCCAAAATGGTCGGCAAAAACTTGCTCGACATGAAGGATGGTGAAGGTAAGGCAATGATCAAGGAAATGGTCGACACCGCCAAGACCAAGGGCAAAGGCTGGGTCTCCTACAAGTGGCCAAACCCGGTTACCAAGACTGTTGATAACAAATCGGCTTATATCGAGAAAGTTGACGACGTATTAGTGGGCGCCGGAGTCTACAAATAGCCGCGGTTTGTCCGGGTTTGCGGACGTTTGGCGAAATTTCTGGACGCCCGCAAAATGAAATTTCTATTGCCGAATAGTTTGTTACATTTTGCGATTGCACAAGACAAGCTGTTGTTTTTTAACTACGTGAAAGTTCAATATTAATAGAATCATCACCCCTTTCCACCTAAAGTGTCGATAGCGACTGGACGGCAAACCTCCAGTGGCAATCATCCAGCTGTTCCATACGACACTTATAAATAGGAGTAGGGAATGATTCGAGAAACAGCAATCGCTCGTTCGATCCGCCTTCTCTGCCTTGGTTCACTCGCCCTTGGCATGCAGCAGGCAAATGCACAAACCACCGCCCCAGAAGGGCCGGTCCAGCAAGTGATGGTGACCGGTTCCCGCATCGCCTCCCCCAACGCCGAATCGCCGTCGCCCCTGCAAGTGCTGACCGCGGCCGACATTGCAGCGTCCGGCGTGACGAATATCCAGGAACTGCTGCAGAAAAATCCGACGATGAGTACGCCTACCATCAGCCGGACCAACTCGAACTTCCAGACTTCCAGCGTCGGCGTCTCCACCGTCGACCTGCGCAACCTGGGCACCTCGCGTACCCTGGTGCTGGTGAATGGCCGCCGCTTCGTGGCCGGTATTCCGGGCGAAACCGCGGTCGACCTGAACTCCATTCCGACTGACTTCATCGAGCGCGTCGAACTGCTGACCGGTGGCGCATCCGCTACCTACGGCTCGGACGCTGTGGCTGGTGTGGTCAACATCATCCTGAAGAAAAACTTCAACGGCCTGATCGCCGACGCCACCTACGGCAAGAGCGACAAGGGCGATGACCTGAAGAAGAAATTCTCCCTGACCTTCGGCACCTCCAGCGCCGACGGCGGCAGCAATATCATGGGCCACTTCGGCTACACCAAGCAGGGTGCCGTGATGTCGAAAGACCGCGATGCTTCCGCGATCGACCAGACCTGGAGCGGCAACACCGAGAACTTCTTTGAAGCGCAGCGCCCCTTCTATTCGAGCTTCGCGCCGCAGGGCCGCTTCTTCCCGGACAGCGGCAGCTTCACCTATGACCGCTCCGGCAATGTGATCCCATGGAACACCAACGGCACCAACGGCCAGGCTGCAACGGGCTTCAACCGCTCCGAGTTCCGCTCCATTGCAGTGCCGACCGACCGCTACCTGTTTGCCCTGAACGGCAATCTGGCCCTGAACGAGAAGCACAGCGCCTTCTTCGAGGGCACTTATGCATCGACCCGCGTCAGCAGCCGCATCGAGCCGTTCCCGCTGGGTGCTGAAAACATCTACCCTGCCACCGGTGGCCAGGTGCCAGCCGAGTTCAATGTGAACGGCGTCATGATGCGTAATCCGATCGTGCCGCAGTATCTGTGGGATCGCATCTCCGATACCGACGGCGATGGCGCCCGCGACTACTACTTCACCCGCCGCCTGAGCGAAGTGGGTGCACGTACCAGCCGCGCCGACCGCGATACCTTCCGCCTGGTGACTGGCCTGAAGGGCAGCTTCACCGCCGGCACCGAGTGGAACTACGAAGCCTTTGTCGGCTACGGCCAGACCAAGGAATCGCAGACTTCCACCGGCCAGGTCAATGTGCTGAACTTCCGCAATGCGCTGGAAGCCATTCCGGACGTGAATGACGTCAACAACAATGGCAGCACCACCGATGCCATCTGCCGCGACGCCAATGCACGGGCACAGGGCTGCGTACCGATCAATGTCTTCGGCTTCAACAGCATCTCGCCGGACGCGCTGAAATACGTGACCGCCCCGGGCAGCCTGAATACCGCCGTGACCCAGAAGATCGCCGGCGCTTCCATCAACGGCGAATACTTCGATCTGCCGGCCGGTAAGATCGGTTGGGCAGCAGGCTTCGAATACCGCGCAGAAGAATCGCGCAGCGAAGCGGACCCGCTGACCCAGGCCGGCCTGAACGCGGGTAACGCGCTGCCGCCAACCTACGGTAAGTTCAACGTGAAGGAACTGTTCGCCGAGGTACGCGCTCCCCTGCTGAAGGACAAGCCTTTCGCCAAAGACCTGGCCTTCCTGGGCGCCTTCCGCCGCGGCGATTATTCGACAGTGGGCTACACCTCCAGCTGGAATGCAGGTCTGGAATGGTCGCCGTTGCGTGATGTGAAGTTCCGCGGCACGCGTGCATTGTCGACCCGTGCGCCGAACATCAATGAGCTGTTCCAGCCGCCGCAGCAGACCTTCCCGGCCGATATCGTCGACCCGTGCGAAGGTGTGACCGCCAGCTCGCAAGGCGCACGCGACACGGCCTGCCGCGCAGCACCGGGCGTGATGGCCAACATCAATGCCAACGGCGCCTTCACCCTGAGCCAGGCCGACAAGCAGGGCATCAGCGGCTACGACCGCGGCAATCCGAATCTGCACGAAGAGAAAGGCCGTTCCACCACGGTCGGTATCGTGTGGACGCCGATGTCGATTCCGATGCTGAGCAAGTTCACCTTCACCCTGGACTACTTCGACATCAAGATCTCGGACGCCATCGTGTCCATCCCACGCCAGTTCGCACTGCAGAACTGCTACGGCGGCGATGGCACCTTCTGTAACGTGATCACCCGTCGTCCGGCGGCAGTGGGCGCCAACAATGCCGGTTCGCTGCAGTACATCGACTCGTCCTCCAACAACAGCGGCGGCAAGGCCACTGAAGGCGTCGACGTCACCGGCTCGTGGGCTGACCGCGTCGGCCCTGGCCGCCTGGCTGCACGGGTAGCCTGGACCTGGCTGCGTGATGGCTACGACATCCCGCTGCCGGGCGCCGACAAGGACTACTGGGCCGGTGAAGTCGGCTCGGCCAAGAACCGCGGCGTGCTGAACCTGGCCTACAAGTGGGGTCCATGGGCCTTCAGCGGCACCACCACCTACATCGGCCCGTCCGCACTGGATGACCAGTTCCTGGCCCAGTACGACCTGCCACGCAACGCGGTGAAAGTGGGCTCGGTGACCTACCAGGACTTCCAAGTCTCCTACACCCTGGCCAAGCGCTATGAGC
>NZ_JBFRDW010000547.1:0-4183 GCF_052113985.1 Pseudoduganella sp. RAF53_2
GCGCAAGCTGAATCAGGAATTGTTCATGGCGGGCGAGCGGCGCGTGATGGTGGCGACCAATGCTTTCGGCATGGGCATCGACAAGCCGGACGTGCGCTTCGTGATTCACCTGCAAGTCCCGGCCAGCCTGGAAGCCTACTATCAGGAGTCCGGCCGCGCGGGCCGCGACGGCGAAGTAGCCGATTGCACGCTGCTTTACTTCCACGACGACAAGCGCGTGCAGCAGTTCTTCCTCGCAAAGCATTATCCGGATTCGGCAGCGCTGCGCGCGGCGCATGAGGCGGTGTCTGCGCAAGCACTGCCGGCGCGCCGCGACAAGCGTCTGCAAGTGGCCTTGAAGCTGTTGAAGGATGGGGGCTTGCTACGCCAGAACCGCCGTCTGGAATTCCTGCTGACGAACCGTGAAGCGCGCGCCAGCGACTACGACCGGCTGGCCGCGCAATACCAGCACAAGTCCGAACGCGACCGCGAGGCGCTGGAACTCATGGTGTCTTATGCGCAGAGCGCCCGCTGCCGCTGGAAGCTGCTGCTCGATTACTTCGGTGACGACACGGCAGGCATTGAGCGCTGCGGTGTATGCGATAACTGTAAGTCACCGCCAACGATTGACTCTGTGCGTTAAGGGACAGAACGCGCGCCGGATGCTTCGCTACAATGTCCCCAAAAAGTTGGGAGCCTGGCATGGCAGAAATGGTTATTGTCCGTAAGGAGGGGCTGTATTGCGTCCCCGGCCAGTTCTACATCGACCCCTGGCGGCCGGTGGAACGCGCTGTGATCACGCACGGCCACATCGACCACGCGCGGCCGGGCAATGGCCACTATCTGACGGCGGCGCCAGGCGTCGGCATCCTGCGTTCGCGCCTTGGCGATGTCACGATCCAGGGCCTCGATTACGGCGTGCAGGTGGTGCACAACGGCGTGCACATCTCGCTGCATCCCGCAGGACACGTGCTGGGATCGGCCCAGGTGCGCATGGAATATCAGGGCGAGGTGTGGGTGGCCTCCGGCGACTACAAGATCGAACCGGATGCGACCTGCACGCCTTTCGAGCCGGTGCGCTGCGATTGCTTCATTACCGAGTCCACCTTCGGCCTGCCGATTTACCGCTGGGAGCCGCAGCAGGACATCTTCAATGACATGAATGCCTGGTGGCGGCGCAATGCGGAGGAAGGGCGCGCCAGCATGATGCTGTGCTACCCGTTCGGCAAGGCACAGCGCATCCTGAGCGGGCTTGATCCGTCGATTGGTCCAATTGTCTGCCACGGCGCGGCGGAACCGCTGAATCAGGTTTATCGCGAAGCGGGTGTGGCGCTGCCGCCGACGGTGATGGTGGGCGATGTGGACAAGGCTGCGCTGCGGCGGGCGATGGTGATTGCGCCGCCGTCCGCTGGCGGTTCGCCATGGGCACGGCGCTTCGGCGATTTCAGCGATGCTTTCGCCAGCGGCTGGATGCAGCTGCGCGGCGCGCGCCGCCGGCGTGGCGTGGATCGCGGCTTCGTGCTGTCCGATCACGCCGACTGGCCGGGCTTGATGCAAGCGATTCGCGCCACCGGCGCCGAACGGGTGGTGGTCACCCATGGTTCGATTCCCGTGCTGGTGCGCTGGCTGTGCGAGAACGGCTTCGACGCCAAATCCTTCGATACCGAATACGGTGACGAGGAGGCGGAGGAGGTCTCCGATGCGTGAGTTCGCCCGCCTGTATGCCGAGCTGGATGAAACCACGGCGACCAACCGCAAGCTGGAAGCGCTGCGCGCGTATTTCGCCAGCGCCTCGCCGGAGAATGCCGCGTGGGCGGTGTACTTCCTGGCCGGCGGCAAKCCACGCCAGGCGGTGCCGGTCAAGCTGCTGCGCCAGTATGCGACCGAGTATGCAGGACTAGAGGAGTGGCTGTTCGACGAGTGCTACAACGCGGTAGGCGATCTGGCTGAGACGATTGCGCATATCCTGCCCGAGCCGAAGCATCGCAGCGATCTGGGTCTGGCGGAATGGATCGAGCAGCGCATTGCGCCGTTGCGCGGTGCGCCGCCGGAGGATATCCGTGCGGCGCTGTTCCGCTATTGGGAAGAGCTGGAGACGCGCGAGCGCTTCCTGCTGGTGAAGCTGATTGGCGGCGGCTTCCGCGTTGGCGTCTCGAAGCTGCTGGTAACGCGGGCCTTGAGCACGATTGCAGCGGTGGACAGCAAGCTGATTGCGCAGCGCTTGATGGGATGGACGGATGGCAGCGTGAATCCGACGGCCAAGGGCTTCCTGCAACTGATAGCAGCGCCGTCCGCGGCGGAACATGCGGAGCGGGGAGGGCAGCCGTACCCCTTCTTCCTGGCGCATCCCTTGCAGGCGCCGCCGGAAACGCTGGGCGATCTGCATGGCTGGCAGGTGGAGTGGAAATACGATGGCATGCGCGCGCAGCTGGTGTCGCGCGGCGGCGCGAACTGGCTGTGGTCGCGCGGCGAAGAGCTGATCACCGAGCGCTTCCCGGAGCTGGTGTCGATGCGTCTGCCGGAAGGCACGGTGATCGATGGCGAGATTCTGGTGTGGCCGTCCGGCGATGCACCCGCGCCGTTCGCGGCGCTGCAGAAGCGTATCGGACGCAAGACGCTGGGCGCCAAGCTGTTGGCGGAGCTTCCGGCCGTGCTGGTGGCCTACGATGTACTGGAACTGGATGGCGTCGATGTACGGCAGCTGCCGCAGCGCGAGCGCCGTGCCTTGCTCGAAACGCTGGTGGCGCAGGCGGGCTTGCCGCAATTGCGCATTTCCCCGCTGGTGCATGCCGGCAGCTGGGCGGAGCTGGCGGAGATCCGCGAGGAATCGCGCACGCGCGGCGTCGAGGGCATGATGCTCAAGGCTGGCGGCGCGCAGTATGGCGTGGGACGGACCAAGGATGTCGGCACCTGGTGGAAGTGGAAAATCGATCCCTATAGTGTGGATGCGGTGCTGGTGTATGCGCAGGCGGGGCATGGCCGGCGGGCGTCCTTGTACACGGACTATACTTTCGCGGTGTGGGACAGCAATGGGAATGGCGAGCGGCAGCTGGTGCCGTTTGCCAAAGCTTATTCAGGATTGACGGATGCGGAGATAGCACAGGTGGACAACGCCATACGCCGCACGACCATCGAGCGCTTCGGACCAGTGCGCAGCGTGCGGCCGACCATGGTGTTCGAGATTGGCTTTGAGGGGATTGCTTTGTCGCCGCGCCATAAGTCCGGCATTGCCGTGCGCTTCCCGCGCATTCTGCGCCGGCGTGATGACAAGTCCATCGACGACGCCGATRCCCTCGACGCGCTCCGCAGCCTGCTGTCGCCGCCGTCGCCATGAGCCCCTCCTTCCCCCGCCCGCGCCCCCTCCCATCGCGCCGCCCCCAATCCCCAGCCCCCACAGCCCCCCAGCCTGGCTCCGCCGACGCGCCGCACGGCGTGGCCGCAGGAGGGGCGTCTGCATCGGGCTGCGCGGCTGGGGGCGGGCGGACGGTGATGGATGACGCGGCGCCGGGGCGGGAGGCGGTGGAAGCCTGGTTTGCGGCGCGCGGCTGGAGCGTGTTTCCGTTCCAACACGCGGTGTGGGCCGCTGCGGCGAAAGGCGAGTCCGGACTGCTGCATGYGACAACGGGCTCCGGCAAGACGCTGGCTGTCTGGTTCGCCGCCTTGCAGCGCGCGCAGTCGAGCCGCAAACCCGGCCTGCGCGTGTTGTGGATCACGCCCATGCGTGCCCTCGCCGCCGACACGCTGCGCGCCCTGCAAGACTCAGCATCCGAACTGCGCCCCGCCTGGCAGATCGAAGCGCGCACTGGCGACACCGACTCCGCCACGCGCGCGCGGCAAGCGCGTCATCTGCCGCCGGCCCTGGTGACCACCCCGGAAAGCCTGACAGTCCTGCTGACCCGCCCCGACGCCCGCGAGCACTTCGCGCAGCTGGACATGGTGGTCGTCGACGAATGGCATGAATTGATGGGCAACAAGCGCGGCGTGCAAACGCAGTTGGCGCTGGCACGGCTGAGGAAATGGCGGCCGCAAACCACCGTGTGGGGACTCTCGGCCACGCTGGGCAATCTGCAGCAGGCGCGCGACGTGCTGACCGGCGAGCAGGGCACGATCATCGAAGGCCACTTGCGCAAGGACCTCATGGTCGACACGCTGATCCCCGACCATCCCTCGCGCTTCCCTTGGGCCGGCCACCTCGGCATGCAGA
>NZ_JBFRDW010000548.1:0-4169 GCF_052113985.1 Pseudoduganella sp. RAF53_2
GAACGTCACAAGCCGCGCCTCCGTAAAATCCGCCGATGCCGCCAGCGTCGCCAGTGCCGCCCCCAGGCTGTGCCCCGTCAGCGTCAACTGATCCGGCGCCTGCTGCTTGACCCAGTCCCGCAACTGCGACGCAACGCTTTCATAGCATTGTGCAAAGCCCGCATGGACTTTGCCACCGCCGCGCCAGGGCTTGCTCAGGAATCGCGCGTCCGCCACCAGATCGTAAAGGGAGTTCGGCTGCGTCCCACGAAAGGCAATGTAGGCGCGGCCGTCGGCAGCCTTGCAGGCAAAGGCTTGCGTGCCTGTCCCGGCATCGTTAAAGAAGGTGTACTGCGTGAGCCCAGCCAGCGCACAGGCTTCCGAAACGGCCGGCGCRGGATCGAAGTACGCCAGCCGCGACAGCTCGGCGCAGCGCGCCGCTTCCGGCCAGCTTGCCGCCGGTCCGCCCACTACACCAAACAACGGCGGCATAGTCGCCGGATGAAACAGTGATGCAAGACTAGCGTCGTACTTCATGGTTCACGCTCCTTTACGTGCGGCGATCCAGTCGTTGATGACGCGCTCCAGCACCGTCAGCGGCAGCGCGCCGTGGCTGAGGACTTCGTTGTGAAACTGCTTGAGGTCGAACTTGTCGCCCAGTTCCTGCCTGGCGTGTTCGCGCAAGCCGAGGATGGTGAGCATGCCCACTTTGTAGGCCAGCGCCTGCCCCGGATCAACCAGGTAGCGCTCAACTTCCGACGTCGCTTCGGAGGTACTCATGCCCGTGTTGTCGACCAGATATTCAATGCCCTGCTGGCGCGTCCAGTGCTTGTAATGGATGCCGGTATCGACCACCAGCCGCGCGGCGCGCATCAACTCGTCGCGCAAGCCGCCCAGCCGGTCAAGGGGCTCCGGCTCCAGTCCCATTTCCCCCGCCAGATGCTCCGCATATAAAGCCCAGCCCTCCTGGTAGGCCGAGAAGCCGATGATCTTGTGGAAGAAGGGAATGCCCTTCAGTTCCTGCGCCAGCTGGATTTGCAGATGGTGGCCCGGCAGGCCCTCGTGATACGCCTCGGTGCGCATGGTGTACTTCGGCATCTTGTCCACCGCGCGCATATTCACGTAGAACACGCCGGGACGCGAGCCGTCGAAGGAGCCGGGAATGTAGTAAGCACCCAGCCCGCCGGACTGCGTTGCTTCCGGCACCGGACGTACTTCAAGCCGCAGCCTGGGCACCATGTCGAAGGCCTGCGGCAACTGCTTGCGCGCTTCGTCGAGGATGGCCTGGTAATCGTCCAGCATGGCCTTGCGGCCTTCCGCCGTATTCGGATAATGCTGCGCCGGGTCTTCCGCCAGCTCCGTCATGCGGTCGCCAATGCTGCCTTCGGTCATGCCGTGCGTGCGCAGGATCTTGTCCATCTCCGCCGACACGCGCTCCATCTCCGCCAGTCCCAGTTCATGAATGCGCTGCGGCGACAGATTGGTGGTCGTGTAATGCTTCACGCACCAGGCGTAATACGCATCGCCGTTCGGCAGCGCCCAGGCGCCGCGGTTGCCCGTGATACGCGGCGCGATGTCGTGAAAGTGCTGGATCAGCGTCACGTAAGCGGGATAAACGCTGGTCTGGATCGCATCGGCGACTTGCGCCAGCAGCTCCTTGCGGGTTTGCTCATTCATCTCCGCCAGCGGAATCTGGTCCAGCTTTGCGGCAAAGCTGGTGTACAGCGTGTTCTCGCGCGCGGGACGGCCGGCAAACACCTGCAGCTGCTCCATCACACGGTCGATCATGAACTTGGGTGGCAGCACTCCAAGGTCTTCCTGCACGCGCAGCGACTCCACCAGCTGCTCGAACTTGCGCGGGAATTTGCGCAGGCRGGCGATGTAGTCTTCCGCCTCGCCTTTCGTTTTCACCTGATGCACATCCGCCATGAACTCCGGCAGTGCAGTCTGCAAGCCATGCACCTGATTGACGGGGAAGCCGTAGAACATGAAAGGCTCACCGTCGATTTCCGACTGCAGAAAGTAATGCAGCGTGTCGTAGGAAATCTGCGCATTGCGGCTTAAATCGCTGCGGTCGTAGCCTTCCAGCGTGGTGAGATCGGACTTCAACTCATCCATCACGGCGTGGGCATGCGCCGGCGAGGCGTCATCCAGCCGCGTGCTGTAAAACTCCGCCCAGGAAGGCAGCACGCGCATCGACGACAACATCTCCGGGCTCTTCAACGCATAAGACGTAAAAGCCCGCAGATAAAACCACTCCAGCTTCAAAGGCTTGAAGTACCAGGTCTGGGTCAGCAAGGCCACAACGACAAAGGCCACTGCCATGACCGCAGTCAGCAGCCGGGCCGCCATACGCGTCATACAGTTTCTTTCTCGGATGATGAGGATAACGCGCATTATAATGCCCGCTTGGCTCGCCATAAGCTTGCCATTTTTGATAACAGATCGGAGATACCGAATGACTCTACGCCTGCTGGTTATGGGCGCCGCCATCGCTGCGGCAACCAGTGCTGTCGCCGCGCCGCGCGGCCTGACTATCGAAGACCTTGCGTCCATGGACCGCGTTGGCAGCCCCGCGCTGTCGCCGGACGCAAATCGCGTCGTCTACACCGTGCGCAGCACGAATATGGAAAAGAACCGCGGCATCACCCAGTTGTGGATGATCGACCTGCGCGCTGCCAAGCCAAGCCCGGTGCAGCTGACCCAGCACGACTCCAGCAGCCACGATCCTGAGTGGTCGGCCAACGGCGACGCGGTCTACTTCCTGAGCGGCCGTTCCGGCTCGTCCCAGGTGTGGCGCCTGCCGCTGAGCGGCGGCGAAGCCGTCAAGGTCACCGATACCCCGGTTGACGTGGAAGCCTTCCACGTTTCTCCGAAAGGCGACCGTATCGCCCTCTCCTTCGCCGTCTACCGCGATTGCGCCGACCTGGCCTGCAGCAAAAAGCGCGAAGACGACAAGGCCAAGAACAAGGCCACCGGCAAGATCTACAACGAGATGTTCGTGCGCCACTGGGACACCTGGGCAGACGGCCGCCGCAACGTGCTGTACTCGGCGCCGATCGACGCCTCCGGCAAGGTCACCGCGCAGCCGGTCAGCCTGAGTGGCACACTGGACGGCGACGTGCCATCCAAGCCTTTCGGCGACGCGAAAGAGTTCACCTTCAGCCCTGACGGCAAGAACATCGTGTTCTCCGTGCGTGCACAAGGCAAATCCGAATCCTGGTCCACCAACTTCGACCTGTATGAAATCCCGGCCGCGGGCGGCGCCGCTCCGCGCAACCTGACCGCGGACAATCCGGCATGGGACACCAAGCCAGCCTTCTCCCCGGACGGCAAGACCCTGGCCTACCTGGCCATGGCGCGTCCCGGCTTTGAAGCGGACCGCTTCAAGATGGTGCTGATGGATGTCGCCACCGGCAAGAAGCGCGTGCTGGCCGATAACTGGGACCGCTCCATCGCCGACTTCGAATGGCGCGCCGACGGCAAGGCCCTGCTGGCCAATGCAGACGACGTCGGCAACCACCGCCTGTTCTCGCTGGATGCGTCCAGCGGCAAGGTCACCGCCCTGACCGGCAAAGGCTACGCGGGCGAATTCGATACCGCCAAAGACACCGTCATCGTGTCGCATGCCAGCCTGTCCGGCGGCGCCCAGCTGATCAAGCTGAAGGCCGACGGCGGCGAGCAGGCCGGCACCCAGCTGACCTGGGCCAATGCCGACCGCCTGAAAGACATCAAAATGGGCGAGTACGAGCAGTTCTCCTTCCAGGGCGCGCACGGCGAAACCGTGCATGGCTACGTGATGAAGCCATGGAATGCTGAACCGGGCAAGAAGTATCCGGTCGCCTTCCTGGTGCACGGCGGCCCGCAGGGCAGCTTCGGCAACTCCTGGAGCTATCGCTGGAATCCGCAGGTGTACGCCGGCGCGGGCYATGCGTCCGTGTTCATCGACTTCCACGGCTCCACCGGCTATGGCCAGAAGTTCACCGACGCCATCAGCGGCGACTGGGGCGGCGCACCGCTGGAAGACCTGCAGAAAGGCCTGGCAGCAGCCGTGGCCAAGTACGACTTCCTGGACCGTGACCGCAGCTGCGCACTGGGCGCATCCTACGGCGGCTACATGATGAACTGGATCGAAGGTAACTGGAGCGATGGCTTCAAGTGCATCGTCAACCACGATGGCGTGTTCGACC
>NZ_JBFRDW010000549.1:0-4163 GCF_052113985.1 Pseudoduganella sp. RAF53_2
CCGCAAAAGCTGGTGTGCGCGGTGCCTGTCGCTGCCGAGGATTCACTGGCAGCGATATCGGTGCTGGCCGACGAGATCGAGTGCCTGGCCATGCCGATGAATTTCATGTCGGTGAGCAGGCATTACAAGGCCTTCCCCCAGGTCGAGGAGGAAGAAGTGCTCAAGCTGCTGACCGCCTGACTTGCTCAGGCAGCGCCGCTAGCTAGCAGTGAGCGCAGCACCTCGGCCTTGCGCTGGGCATCCAGTGCCTGCTCGACATACTCTTCGGCCGCGCGGGCGTAACTGCCCGTATGCGCTGCATCAGCCATTTGACGGTACAGCTTTTCCTTCTCATGCAAGGCGCGCACGGCCGACCACAAAGCTTCTTCCACGTTACGATGCTGCGAGCCAGCCAGGCTGCGCTCGGAAAACGCATGGCCGGTATGGCAACGGTAATGCGGCGGCCTGGTGCCGTCGATCTGCCACAGCGTGCCGTTGCACTCCGGGCAGGTGAAGGTAGATGGATGCCCAATTCTCGAGAGTGCGTCCATGTCCATATCCTCCGACACAAAACGGTTCTCAACCTTGACCCACTCCGGCACCGGGCGTGGCGGTGCCGGACCTGCCTGCGCCGCTTCGACCATTGCCGCCAGAATCGGGCCGATTTCGCGCGCCTTGAGCACGCGGTCAATATCCGCGTGCTCGATCGCGCTGCTTGGCATATCGGCTGACGTGGCTTCGTCGGGCGATTGGGCAATGGCCTGGCCACCGCACATCTTGATCGCCTGCAGGCCGATGGTGCCGTCATCGAGCTGCCCGCTCAATATTACGCCGATGGCGCGAGGGCCATAGGTGGCGGCAGCGGAACGGAACAAGGGATCGATGGCAGGACGGCAGTGGTTTTCGCGCGCGCTACGGCTCAGCTGCGTAAAGCTGCCGGTGCCATCGCGCAGCACCAGCAGGTGGCGGTCCGGCGGCGCCACCAGGACACGGCCCGGCAACAGGGCTTCATGGCTGTGGGCGTGCTTCACAGGGAGTGCGCAGCTGCTTGCGAGCAGCGAAGGCAGTACGCTTTCGCGTTGTCCCACATGCATGACGATCAGCACTGCGGCCTGAAAACCTGCCGGCAATCCCGCCAGTACCGCCTGCAAGGGTTGCTGCCCTCCGCTGGAGGCGCCGATTACGACCAGGTCTTGCGCGAATTGTACTGTGGGAGCCATTCCTCATAGTGTGGCCGCCCCACGGCCCGGTCTGTGCGCCAGCGCACACAGCCCGTGTAGCGTCAGGCCAATGGCGGCAGCAAGCCCGCCAGCTTGCCGCACAAAATATCGAGCGACAGGGGTTTGGTGATGTGGGTCGTGTAGCCTGCAGCCAGTGCCTGCTCCACCTCTTTTTCACGCGCCATGCCACTGGTAGCAATCACGGGCACGGTAGCCATGCCCGTCACCGCCCTCACCTCGCGGATGAAGTCATGGTCCGCCATATCCGGTAGCGAAATGTCGGAGATTATCAAGTCGTAGCGCTCCCGTTCCAGCAAGGACAAGGCTTCCGCTGGCGTTTTGGCAATGCGCACGCTGGCGCCGTCCAGTTCCAGCAAGGCTTTGAACATGCTGGTCATATCGTCCTCACTGTCGAGCAGCAGCACGCTGCGCCCGGCCACGCAGGAAGCCAACGGAGACAGCTCGCCCGATACAACCGGGGCGCCGGTACGCGACAACGGCAGCCAGACAGAGAAGGTACTACCCTCGCCCAGGCCCGGAGAACTGGCGTCCACACGCCCGCCATGCAGCTCGACGATCTGGCGTACCAGCGCCAGGCCGACACCCAGCCCGCCCTTATTGCGCAAGGWCGCAGCGCCTGCAAGGCTGTACATGTCGAAGATATGCGGCAGCGCATCGGTAGCAATGCCCTCTCCCGTATCGCTGACATCGATCCGTGCTTCGCTGTCTTCCACGGTAAGCTCCAGCGTGACGCGGCCACCAGCCGGTGTATGGCGCACCGCATTATTCAGAAGATTCAACAGCACCTGTTCGATGCGTACGGCGTCTGCGTACACCACGGCCGGCATGTGCGGGCCTTCATAGCGCAGGTCCACCGTCTCGGCGCCGGCGCGCAGCAGCTCGATCAGGCGCTGGGCAATGGCGCCCAGGTCTTCATCATGGCAGGACATGGCCAGCTTGCCGGTGTGCAGGCGTGAAATATCCAGCAAGTCGTCGATAATACGGGACTGGTTGGCCACCGAGTTGCGGATGATGGCAGCCGCGCGCAACGCCGCTGCGGACTGTTTTACGTCCGGCATACGCGCCARCAGCTCGGCGTTGATATAAATAAGATTGAGCGGATGGCGCAGCTCCTGCGACATCACGGTCAGGAATTCATCGCGCGCCTCGGCCATCGTGTGCAGCGGCACGCCGGCTTCGGCTCCGGCCTTGTTGGCGGCGACGCGGCGAATCCATTCTTCGCTGGCGCGCACTTTCTCCTCGGCCTCCTTGCGGGTGCTGATGTCGAAGAAGGTCATCACCGCGCCTTCGATCTTGTCTTCCGTGGTACGGTAAGGCAGCAGGCGCACGATGTAATAGCGACCATCGTTGCTGCGCACTTCGCGCTCCACCAGGCGCAAGGTTTCGAACGTGGCCGACACGTCTTCGGCCAGCGCGTCGTAATCGAGGCGGTGCGTGATGTCCAGCAGCGAGCGGCCGATGTCGGACGGGATGATGCTGAAGATGTCGGCCGCGCGCGGCGTAAAACGCTTGATGCGCAGGGCGCGGTCGACAAAGATGGTGGCGATGTCGGTGGAAGCAATCAGATTATTCAGGTCATCATTGGCCTTGCCAGTTTCTTCGACCTTTACTTTCAGCTCATAGTTGACGGTGATAAGCTCCTCATTCACCGACTGCAGTTCTTCCTTGCTGGTTTCCAGTTCCTCCGTGGCCGAGCGCAGTTCCTCGTTGATGGCCTGCAGTTCTTCGTTGGAAGCGCGCAGCTCTTCGTTCGACACTTCCGCGTGCTCGATGGTTTCCTGCAGCTTCTCCTTGCTGCGCTGGAGTTCCGATTCGAGCTGATTCAGTACCACATCCTGGTGCTGCGCCTGGGCTTCCTGCGGCACGCCGTTCATGGTCTGCTCGATTTCCTCGAACAGCACCAGGGCAAATTCCGCATTGGCCACTTCGTCGGTGAACGGACGCACGATCACGTTGACGATAAAGGCTTTGTTGTCATCGCGCTTGATCAGCACGCGCTGGCCCTCCACGCTGCTGCCGCTTTGCAGCGCCTGGTACAGCGCGGTGCGCACTTCCAGCCGCAGTTCCGGCAGCACCAGCGCCAGCACATTGCGCGACGGTTCGCCACCCACATGGCGCAGGAAGCGGCCAGCCGCGTCGGACATGTGCACGATGTTCGAATCGCGGTCCACGATCAGGCTTGGCGGCGCGAATTTGCTCAGCGCGCGCTGATGCACGTCGGAGAAGGAGAACTGGCGACGGCCGCCATTGGGCGTCAGCAGCAATTCGGGAACGCGATTCACCGGCCCGTTGGTCAGCGCCGGAATGTAGCGCAAGGAGCGCGACAGCGGACGCGCGCGATAGATGCGGTTCTTTTTGTCGAAGGGGACAAAGAATTCGGAAGCAGCATCAGCCGATTCGGAAGATCCAAGGAACAGGAAGCCGTCCGGCTTCAGTGCGGAATGGAACATCTCCATCACGCGCAGCTGCACATCCCGATTCAGGTAGATCAGCAGGTTGCGGCAGGAGATCATGTCCAGCTTGGAGAACGGCGGATCGCGCAGCAGATTGTGGGAAGCGAACAGGATGCGGTCGCGCACCGCCTTGCGGATGCGGTAGCGGTCCTCTTCCTTGGTAAAGAACTGGCGCATGCGCGAGGCCGGTACGTCCATTGCGATGGCAGCCGGATACACGCCGGAGCGCGCCACCGCAATCGCATGTTCGTCGATATCGGATGCGAACACCTGAATTTCCGCCGCCTTCGCCAACTGCGCGGCGTGATCGGCCAGCAGCATGGTCATCGAATATGCTTCCTGGCCGCTGGAGCAGGCGGCCACCCAGACGCGCACCTGCTCGGCCGGCAGCTTGTCCTTGAACAGCAGCGGCACTACGTCGCGCTCCAGCGCTTCGAAGGACTCGCGGTCGCGGAAGAAGTTGGTGACGCCGATCAGCATATCCTGCAAC
>NZ_JBFRDW010000550.1:0-4162 GCF_052113985.1 Pseudoduganella sp. RAF53_2
AGTCGAGCCGGAAGAGCTGTACACGACCGGCATGCTGGCCAATGAATTCCACCGTACCGTGTCGCGTATCGTCGAGATGCAGTCGCGCGAGTATATGGAAAAAGAACAGCGCGGCGCTGCCGCAGCGCTGAGCTGACAAGGAGAAGAATTTGAAAAACTGGATGTGGCTTGCACTGTTCCTGCCCGGCGTCGCGCTGGCGCAGGACATCGGCCGTCCCATCACCGACCCGGCAGTGCCCCAGACCCACTCCGTCGAACAGGCGGATGCCAAGCTGCTGCAGGTGAAGAAGGATCGCGACGTGACCGAAACGGAGTTCGTCGAAGCCGAGAAGGTGTGCTACACCAAGTTCTTCGTCAATAACTGCCTGGACAAGGCCAAGGAAAAGCGCCGCGCGCGCCTGGCCGATATCCGCGCGGTGGAAGTGGAAGCCAATTACTTCAAGCGCCGTCACGCCGTCGAACTGCGTGACCGCGACCTGGAAGACCGCGCGCAGAAGGATGCGGCGGAGGAAGCGCAGCGCCTGGCGAATCCGAAGCCGCAGCGCGCAGACCCTTCCGATAAGCCGGCGCCGAAGCCGGATGCCATCACGCCGGAACAGCGCCAGGCACGGCACGATGCGGAGGAGAAGAAGCGCGTAGCGAAGGAGGCCGCCGAAGCTCCGAAGCGCGCAGCCAATGCCGCCGCGTTCGAGCGCCGCAAAGCTGATTCCGAAAAACGCCAGGCGGAAGTGGCGCAGAAGAAGGCGGAGAAGGAAGAGAAGAGGCGCAAGCGCGAAGCGGCCAAGGCGGCCGAAGCTGCGAAAGCCGCCTCCGCGCCGCAACCGGCGGGTCAATGACCCGCCCTACGCAACACCGCGGCTCGGCGTAGGGCGGATCATCCGATCCGCCGGGCGCCGGCGTCACACTGCCTTGCGCAATTTCTGGACGGTGTAATTCACTTCTTCTTTCGGCGGGGCGACCAGCTTGAGGATCGCCATCGAGCAGTTGTCGCCCTTGCCCTGCGCGCGTTCGCGCGCCTTGTTGATCAGCATTTCCGACGCCTCGCGTGGTGACTTCTTGGCCACGACCGTAGCCAGTTCGGCATCGGTAAAGTAAGACCACAGACCATCGGAACAGAGCAGGAAAGCATCGCCTGCTTTCAGTTCCTCCTGCACACCAACAGTCACAAACGGTTCCTTCTGCTTATTGCCCAGCACGTTGGCGAGCAGCTTGGAACTGCGGTGCTTGCGCGCTGCATCTTCCGGCAAACCATCGCGCAGAATCAGGTGCGCGATGTAGTCGGCATCGTTACTTCTTGCAACACATTCCTTGTTGGAAAAACGATACAAGCGCGAGTCGCCAACCACCGCCCACACGATCTGGCGCTGCGGCGTGAGCATCAGCAGCACCATGGTGGACTGCGGTTCGCTCGCACCGGTAAGGGGATTCATTACGAGGATCTGATGGGTGTCATGCGCGATTTCACGCAGCAGGTCTTGCAAGCGAGTCAGGTTGGCGACGTCCGCCGCGCGGTACTCGTCAAACAATTGCTTGGCTGTGTGCAATAACTGGTCGGAGCCGACCGCACCGCCGCTGACGCCGTCCGCCAGCACGGCCAGCACATAGCCCGGCGCCTTTGGCGTCGTGAACAATGCAACCCGGTCATTTTGCTGGGGGCGGCTGCCAATGTGCTGAGCAGTGCCGGCTTCGATCTTGTATGCGCTCATAAGTCCTTCATGTGACTGCTTTTTTCCGATGCTTACCTGAGTTAAACTATGCACCGGACTGCAGTTTTGTTGCAAGTATAGATTGTTTCCTGAGCGAAATACCACCCCATGACCAACGTAGAAGAAATCCAGCGCCGCATTATCGAACTCGATGTCGAGCATCGCGACCTGGACGCCGTGATCGAAATGTTGACCCTGGATGGTCATCACGATCAACTACAGTTGCGYCGCCTCAAGAAGCGAAAATTGCAACTGAAAGACTATATCACCCTGCTGAAAATGCAATTGGTGCCCGACGTACCGGCCTGAGCAGGGCCATTAACTCCGTTTCCCCTTGACCGAACAACAGTTGACGCCCGCCGTTCCCGGCGAGCCCGAGCTGCCATTGGAGCCGCCCGGAAAACATGATGCAGAGATCGAACGTCTGTTCGGCACCGGCGGTCCGCTGGGGCCCGCAGTCGGAGGCTTTCGTCCGCGCAAATCACAGACCGAGATGGCCAAAGCCATCGCCGGCGCCATTGACCAGCAGCAAACCCTGATCGCCGAGGCCGGCACGGGCACGGGCAAGACCTTTGCGTATCTGGTGCCCGCCCTGATGTGGGGCGGCAAGACCATCGTTTCCACCGGCACCAAAAACTTGCAGGACCAGCTCTTCCTGCGTGATATCCCGACCGTGCGCGCCGCACTGCAGGCGCCGGTATCGGTGGCGCTGCTGAAGGGCAGGGGCAACTACCTCTGTCACTACCACCTGGAACGCACGCTGCAGAACGGCCGCATGACCTCGCGCGAGGACGTGGGCCACTTGCGTGAAATCTCGCGCTTCCTGAAAATGACCAGCACCGGCGACAAGGCTGAGCTGGCGCGCGTGCCGGAAAATGCACTGATCTGGAACCTGGTGACCTCCACCCGCGAAAACTGCATGGGCCAGGAGTGCCAGTATTACCAGGACTGCTTCGTGATGAAGGCGCGCCGCGAGGCGCAGCAGGCGGACGTGGTGGTGGTCAATCACCACCTGTTCTTTGCCGACGTGGCGCTGAAGGATACCGGCGTGGCCGAGCTGCTGCCGTCCGCCAACACCGTGATCTTCGACGAGGCGCACCAGCTGCCCGATACCGCCACGCTGTTCTTCGGCGAGACGGTATCGACCTCGCATGTGCTGGAACTGTGCCGCGATGTGCTGGCCGAGGGCCTGGCGCACGCGCGCGATGGCGCCGACTGGGCCAAGGTCGTGACGCCGGTGGAAAAGGCCGCGCGCGACCTGCGTCTGACCTTCTCGCAAGACATTGTGCGCCTGTCGCTGCCGCAGATCGCGCCGTCCTCCGATTTTTTCCCTGCGCTGCAAACGCTGAAGGACGAGTTGATCGACATGGTCGCCGTGCTGGAACGCACCGCCGAACGCGCGGAGACGATCGAGCAATGCCGCGTGCGTGGCGCCGAGCTGTCGCAAAAACTGGAAGCCTGGAAGTTCGATCCAAAGGCCAAGGTAACGCCAGGCGAGGAAGCCGTGTACTGGGTTGAAGCTTTCCAAAGCTCGCTGCAGCTGCATAAGACGCCGCTGTCCATCGCGCCGATCTTCAACGGCCAGCGCGAAGGCGTGCCGCGCAGCTGGATCTTCACKTCCGCCACGCTGGCGGTAAAGAACGACTTCAAGCACTTCGCCCAGCAGCTTGGCCTGGAAAACGAAGTGGCGCGCAGCTGGCCGAGCCCCTTCAACTACGAGCAGCAGGGCATCCTGTATGTGCCGACCGGCCTGCCGGACCCGAACTCGATGGGCTACACGGACGCGGTGCTCGATATGGCACTGCCTATCATCGAAGCGGCCGGCGGACGCACCTTCCTGCTGTGCACCACGCTGCGCGCCGTCAAGCGCGCTGCCGAGCGCCTGCGCGATGAATTCGACAAGCGCGGCCTGAACTTCCCGCTGTTCGTGCAGGGCGACCGCGGCCGCACCGAGCTGCTGGATCAGTTCCGCAAAGCCGGCAACGGCGTGCTGATTGGCTCGCAGAGTTTCTGGGAAGGCGTCGACGTGCGGGGCGATGCGCTGTCGCTGGTCATCATCGACAAGCTGCCGTTTGCGCCGCCGGATGATCCCGTGCTGGCCGCCCGCATCGAAGTGATGGAGCGCCAGGGCCTGAACGGCTTCATGGGACACACGCTGCCCGAAGCCATCATCAACCTGAAGCAGGGCGCGGGCCGCTTGATCCGCGACGAATCCGACCGCGGTGTGCTGATGCTGTGCGACCCGCGCGTGATCAGCAAACCGTACGGCCGCCGCATCTGGCAAAGTCTGCCGCCATTCAAACGCACGCGCGAAGCGGCCGAGGTCATAGCGTTTTTCAAGGAGGAGTGAAATGAAACTGACGCGCACAATGCTTGATGAAGCAGTATCGGAAGGTCTGCTGGCAAACGAGCAGGCGGCGCGGCTGTGGAATTTTCTCCTCGCGCATGAGCAGGAC
>NZ_JBFRDW010000551.1:0-4159 GCF_052113985.1 Pseudoduganella sp. RAF53_2
ACCGGCTCTTCTTTCTCGCCGGTGAACAAGGAAATCAGCTTGGCGAAGAAACCCTTCGGTGCCGGAGCGGCGGCCACTACAGGCGCCGGCTTGGCAGCCTCGGCAGCAGCTTTGTGATCGACCATCGGAGCTGGTTGCTCCGGAGTAATGGTCTTGACCACGGCTTCCTGGCGCGGCTTGGATTCTTCCTTTTGACGCTTGCTGAAGGCCATATCGGTCTCAGCTTGCTCAGCCATGGTGTAGCTGGCGGCGTGGTCTTCCAGGCGTGGATCATCGTGCTTGATGCGTTCCAGCTTGTAGTGCGGGGTGTCCAGATGCTTGTTCGGGATCAGGATCACGGTGATACGGTGGCGGTTCTCGATCTTCAGCACTTCACCGCGCTTCTCGTTCAGCAGGAAGGCGGCCACGTCGACCGGCACCTGCACGTGAATCGCGGCGCTGTTTTCCTTCATCGCCTCTTCCTGGATGATGCGCAGCACTTGCAGGGCGGACGATTCGGTATCTCGGATGTGGCCGGTGCCGGAGCAGCGCGGGCAGGTCACGTGCGAACCTTCCGACAGGGAAGGGCGCAGACGCTGGCGCGACAGTTCCATCAGGCCGAAGCGGGAAATCTTGCCCATCTGAACGCGGGCGCGGTCGTGGTGCAGGGCGTCTTTCAGGCGCTGTTCCACTTCACGCTGGTTCTTCGACACTTCCATGTCGATGAAGTCGATCACGATCAGGCCGCCCAGGTCGCGCAGGCGCAGCTGGCGGGCCACTTCGTCGGCCGCTTCGCAGTTGGTGTGGAAGGCGGTGGTTTCGATGTCGGAACCGCGGGTAGCACGGGCCGAGTTCACGTCGACCGACACCAGTGCTTCGGTGTGGTCGATCACGATGGCGCCGCCGGATGGCAGCGGCACGGTGCGCGAGTAGGCGGTTTCGATCTGGTGTTCGATCTGGAAGCGGGAGAACAGCGGCACGTCGTCGCTGTAGCGCTTTACGCGGTGCACCATGTCCGGCATCACGTGGGACATGAACTGGTGCGCTTGTTCGTAGATCTCGTCGGTATCGATCAGGATTTCGCCGATATCCGGCTGGAAGTAATCGCGGATCGCGCGGATCACCAGGGACGATTCCTGGTAAATCAGGAAGGCGCCGGTGGCGGCCTTGGAGGCGCCTTCAATCGCACGCCACAGCTGCATCAGGTAGTTCAAGTCCCACTGCAGCTCTTCCACGGTACGGCCGATGCCGGCGGTACGGGCAATCACCGACATGCCTTGCGGCAGGTCCAGCTTGTCCATGGTTTCGCGCAGTTCCTGGCGCTCTTCGCCTTCCACGCGGCGGGACACACCACCACCACGCGGATTGTTCGGCATCAGCACCAGGTAGCGGCCGGCCAGGGAGATGAAGGAGGTCAGGGCAGCGCCTTTGTTGCCGCGCTCTTCCTTTTCCACCTGCACCATGATTTCCTGGCCCTCGCGCAGGGCTTCCTTGACGGAGGCATTGCGCACGTCCACGCCTTCGCGGAAATAGCTGCGCGCCACTTCCTTGAACGGCAGGAAACCGTGACGGTCTTCGCCGTAGGAAACGAAGCAAGCTTCCAGGGAGGGTTCGATACGGGTGATGACGCCTTTGTAGATATTGGACTTGCGCTGCTCGCGTCCGGCGGTCTCGATGTCGATGTCGATCAATTTCTGACCGTCGACAATCGCTACGCGCAGCTCCTCCTGCTGCGTAGCGTTAAACAACATGCGTTTCATTTTTATAAACTCCGCGACCCTTGGGCCATGTCAAAGCCGCCTCGTGGGAGGCGGCGCAGTACAAGGATATACGCGTGAATTAAGGAGGCTGTGGGGAAAATGCCTCTGCATGCGGCGCAGCTGCGCGTTTTGGCGCTGCCACCGCATTGGGCGCATGAAGTCCGATCGTCATGCCGAGTCTGCGCACTGCCCGCAGCGTGCTCCGGCGGCCCGATCTTTCGGGAGGCGGGAGAGCGTTCAGGCGTGCGCACATCGTCGAGCCAGGGCATCTTGTGTGGTGCCATGGCGAAAACGGCAAGCGTTATCAGCTTCATCAACCAGCGAGCAAACGACTGTCATCTCTGCTCACCGGACTTATCCTAACAATCCAGCCAGTCTAATTCTGCACCCGAGCGCTCTGCCCGATGACAACAATGGTCGTCACCCTGACCGGCGCACGAATGTGCGTATACGTTTTTTCCACTGAATTTGCGATTTAGGCGAGGCCAGTGGATCTGCCCCTGTGTAAAATGTACTTTTATTCTTACACGTGCAGCAGCTATAAACCGCGGCAAAACGATTATATATTCAAAATGAAGGACTTAGAGAGATTTTCTGGGAAGACCGGAGAAAAGAAAGCCCCGGCAACCCACACACAGGTCCTGCCGCAAGCACAATTCGTGACAATTACTGAAGAAGAGGCCGGTCAGCGTATCGACAACTATCTGTTGCGTGTTTGCAAAGGCGTGCCCAAGAGTCATATTTACCGCATCCTTCGCTCGGGCGAAGTGCGGGTTAACAAAGGCCGCATCGACCAGCTTTATCGCCTGAACGAGGGCGACGTGGTGCGGATTCCGCCGGTTCGTGTTGCTGAAAAACAAGAGTCTACTGTTCCGGCCGCCGAATTCCCGATTATTTATGAAGATGCCCACCTGCTTGTGGTCGATAAGCCGGCCGGCGTGGCCGTGCACGGCGGCTCCGGCGTGTCGTTTGGCGTGATCGAACAGCTGCGCGCTTCCCGGCCGGATGCCAAATTCCTGGAACTGGTACACCGTCTGGACCGTGAAACCTCCGGTCTGTTGTTGCTCGCCAAGAAACGGTCGGCCCTGACCAGCCTGCACGACCAGATGCGTGACGGCCTGACCGACAAGCGCTACCTGACTCTGTGCGTAGGCGACTGGAAAAACAAGCGTCAGCACGTAAAGTTGGCATTGCATAAATATACGCTGGCGGATGGCGAGCGCCGCGTCCGCGTGCAAGCGGATGGCCAGGCTTCGCATACGGTATTTACCTTGCTGAAAAAATTTCCGGAATTTGCCCTCTTGGAAGCCGAGCTGAAAACCGGACGCACCCACCAGATTCGCGTTCATCTTGCATCGTCGGGCTTCCCGATTGCAGGTGACGACAAATACGGCGATTTTGCGCTGAACAAGGCGCTGCAAAAAGCCACCGACGCCCGCGGCGCACTAAAACGCATGTTCCTGCACGCCCATCAAATTACGTTTACCCACCCGGAAACCGGCAAGGTGATGACACTTAACGCACCTTTGGCCGCCGAATGCGAAAAATTCTTGGTAAGCTTGGGTAAACCGTTGAATTGAGCACAAGAAAATGGCAAGAAAGCAATTTGACCTGATCGTTTTCGATTGGGACGGCACACTGATGGATAGCACGGCGACCATCGTGAAGTGCATCCAGGCGTCGGCCAAGGATCTGGGCCTGCCCATTCCGAGCCGGGAGTCAGCCTCGCATGTGATCGGGCTGGGCCTGGGCGAGGCGCTACAGCTCGTGTTGCCGGACGTCGATCCGAAATATTATCCACGCATGGTGGAGCGCTATCGCTATCACTATCTGAGCAAGGATCACGAGCTGACCCTGTTCGATGGCGTGCATGAGATGCTGCAGGAACTGTCCCAGCAGGGCTATTTCCTGGCCGTGGCCACCGGCAAGAGCCGGGTTGGTCTGAACCGCTCGCTGAATGCCGCAGGTTTGCTGTCCACCTTTGACGCCACGCGCTGCGCGGATGAGACTTTTTCCAAGCCGCATCCTGCCATGCTGCAAGAACTGACCCGCGAACTGGGTCAGGATCTGAAGCGCACGGTCATGATCGGCGATACGACGCATGATTTGATGATGGCGCAAAATGCAGGATCTGCTGGCATCGCCGTCGAATATGGCGCCCATCCGGTGGATCAGCTGCAAGCCTGCAATCCCGTGTTCAGCGCCCGCTCGGTGCCGCAGCTGCATGAGTGGCTCAACGAGAATGCATGATGAGTGAAGAAATCCTGATCTGTGCGTCGGACGCCATAACGGACGGCGGCAAGGGCGTGCGCTTTCCCGTCACCGCCGGCGGCGAGGACACCACCGGTTTCGTCGTGCGCTATGGCGGCACGGCCTACGCCTATCTGAACCGCTGCGCTCATGTGCCAATCGAGCTGGAC
>NZ_JBFRDW010000552.1:0-4152 GCF_052113985.1 Pseudoduganella sp. RAF53_2
GCTGAAACAACTGGGTGATCGCTTTGCCAAGTTCGAAGCCGATGTGGCAAATTCGCAGCAAAAATCAGTGAAATAAAATCAATATCTGCCGGGCGGCCAAGCGGCTGCCCGGTCCCGCCTGGTTCCCGTGTGGCCCTGACGCCACAAATTGTTGTTCTCTCGAAAGCGTTTTAATAATTTCTTCATGAATTAAATTCACGCAAGAGTGACTGAATTATAATCCCGCCTCAAAGCCTTCCCCCAGCGCAGCTATTCTTTGACCAAACGATGACCGGATGAGGTCGATCTAGATTTTTTGCATATAAATCCGCAAAGGAAATCGAATTTGTCACGATTTGGTCAGTTCATGCATAGTTGCACGAAAAATAAACAATTATGCGCGCAGGGAAACCTTGTGTGTGTCACAGAGTTGTCATAAAGCTGTCACGGTCTTGAAAAACAGACCGGATAGACTCGCTGGTCGGCTAATAAATTTGCAATATTAATACTCGTAAAACAAGGCCGCGAGCGGGGTAGTCACAAGCAATACCGTCCGTGTCCAATAATTTTGTCTCTTTTGGGGTTATTACAATGAAGAATCAAAAACGACTTCGGTTGACGCAGATCGCGTTTAGCCTGTCACTCGCTCTGGCGGCTCCCGCCTTCGCGCAGAACACCACGTCCGCCATCGGCGGCCGTATCTCCGTTGCTGATGGCAAACCAGCAGCTGGCGCCCAGGTGACGATCCTGCACGTTGAATCCGGTTCCGTCAGCAACGTGGTGACCGACGCCGAAGGCCGTTACGTTGCACGCGGTCTGCGCGCCGGCGGTCCTTACACCATTACGGTCACCCAGAATGGCGTGACCGAAAAGCGCGAAGGCGTGTTCATCGAGCTGGCGCAGACCGCCAACGTGGACGCCACCATCGGCGCACCGATGCAGACCGTGACCGTTTCCGGCGTGGCCGGCGGCCGCAATGAGCGATTCTCCAAGTCCTCCATGGGCTCGGGTACCAGCATCAGCTCCGCTGAACTGGCTATCCAGGCGTCCATCGCGCGTAACCTGGCAGACTATGCCCGCTCCGACCCACGTATTTCGCAGACCGATAAGGAACGTGGCGAACTGTCCGTGGCCGGCCAGAACTCCCGCTACAACAGCCTGACCATCGACGGCGTGGCCGTGAACGACACCTTCGGTCTGGAAGCCAACGGCTCCCCGACCCTGAAGCAGCCGATCTCGATCGAAGCAATCCAGTCGGTACAGGTGAACGTAGCCAACTACGACGTGACCCAGAAGGGATACACCGGCGGCAATATCAACGCCGTGACCAAGTCTGGTACCAACCAGGTGAAGGGTTCGGTTTACTACGTCTTCCGTAACGACCGCCTGGCCGGTGACCGCTACAACTCGTCCAACGACACCTACTCCGCTCCGGCTCCTTTCAAGGAAACCACCAAGGGCGCGACCATCGGTGCTCCGCTGATCAAGGACAAGCTGTTCATCTTCGCCAACTACGAGAAGTTTGAATCGACCCGTACCGCGCCGGCCTTCGGCCCACTGGGTTCGAGCCTGACCAACGTGGGCGTGACCCCGTCCGCCATCTCCAGCGCGCAATCCATCGCCAAGAACACCTGGGGCATGGACATCGGCACCTCCGACGTGCCGGCCGGCCTGGCTGCAAACGTGACCGACAAGCTGGTCAAACTGGACTGGAACATCAACGACGACCACCGCCTGATGGTTCGTTGGGCCAAGACCTCGCAAACCGAGCCGCAGTTCTCCGGCCTGTCCGCGACCGGCCTGTCCCTGAACTCCGAATGGTACGCGCAGAACAAGTCGATCGAGACCAAGGTTGCCCAGCTGACTTCCGACTGGACTCCGACCTTCTCGACCGAGATCAAGTACTCGCAGCGCGACTATGACTCCGTGCCTGCCCTGAACTCCAACCTGCCTCTGATGGGCCTGCAGTTCAGCGGCGCTCTGCCAGCCGGTGCACCGGCCGGCGTGTCGACCGGTAACCGCTTCCTGAACTTCGGTACCGACAACAGCCGCCAGCTGAACGTGCTGGGCACCAAGACCAAGGACGCCTACGTTGGCGCCAACTGGTCCCACGGCGATCACGAAATCAAGTTCGGCGGTGACCTGAACAAGAACGACGTGTACAACGCCTTCCTGCAGAACGTATGGGGCAACTACACCTTCAACTGCATTAACGGCGCTGCCTACGACTTCAAGGGCGGTGCGACCATCGCCAGCTGCACGAACCTGTCCAACGCCGACTATGAAGCCGCCGTTCTGGAAAACTTCCGCCGCGGCCGTCCGACCTCTTACCTGGTTCAGGTGGCAGCGCCTGGCCGCACCCTGAACGACGCGATCTCGCAGTTCAGCTTCAAAAACTACGGCCTGTTCGTGCAGGACCAGTGGTCGGTGACCAAGAACCTGACCGTGCAGGCTGGTGTGCGTGTTGACTACGCTGACATCGGCGAGCATCCGCTGCAGAACACCGCCGTGCTGGCTGCTGCCGGTCCGATCGTGAACGGCCGCGCTACCGGCGGCTTCGGTCTGGACAACACCAAGACCTTCGACGGCCAGAAACTGTGGCAGCCGCGCGTAGGCTTCAACTACAAGCTGGATACCGAGCGCAACACCCAGATCCGCGGTGGTGCAGGCCTGTTCCAGGGCGCCGCGCTGACCGTGTGGCTGTCCAACCCGTTCTCGAACACCGGCGTTGCGACCAACGTGCTGGGTTGCGGCACCAGCGGCTTCTCGGCTTGCTCGACCACTGCTTCGATCTTCACTCCGGACATCACCAAGCAGCCGACCAACTTCTCCGGCGCACAGCCGGCTGCGAACGTCGACGCACTGGCTCCTGGCCTGCGTCAGCCGTCCGTGTGGAAGGCTAACGTCGCTGTTGACCACGAACTGCCTTGGTACAACATGGTGCTGAGCGGCGAATTCCTGAAGCTCAAGACCCGCGACGCAATCTACTACCAGAACCTGAACCTGGGTGCGCCAACCCTGATCGGTCATGACGGCCGTGAGCTGTACTACACCGCACAGGGCTACAACCCGGCTTGCTGGACCGCGAACGGTAACCTGACCAACGGCGTCTGCACCGGCTTCCGCGCCAAGGCACAGTCCAACGCATCGTTCAACAACGTGCTGGTAGCAACCCAGACCAGCGAAGGCTACTCGAACATCGCTACGATGTCCCTGAGCCGTCCGCTGATCGGTGGCTTCGGCTGGTCGCTGTCGTACACTTACACGGAAGCGAAGGAAGTTTCTCCGCTGACCTCRTCGACCTCCAGCTCCAACTACCTGAGCCGCTCCATCTTCAACCCGAACGAAGAAGTGGATGCTAACTCGGCGTACCTGGTGAAGAACCGTATCAACGCCATGGTTAACTTCCGTAAGGCGTTCTGGGGCGCTTACCGCACCACCTTCGGTCTGTTCTACGAAGGCCGTACCGGCAAGCCATACAGCTGGACCTTCAACAACGACATGAACGGTGACTCCTCGGCCGGTAACGACCTGATGTACATCCCGTCCAAGCCGGGTTCGGGCGAAGTGCTGTTCGTGGGCGACACCGCGACCAACCACCCGAACGAAGACAAGTTCTGGAGCATCGTGAACGCCAACCGTTCGCTGCGTAACGCCATGGGCGGCGTGACCAAGCGTAACGATGCCTTCTCGCCATGGACCAACAGCTTCGACGTGCGTATCGCTCAGGAACTGCCAGGTCTGTGGAAAGGCCACAAGGCTTCTCTGACCTTCGACATCTTCAACGTCGGCAATCTGCTGAACAAGAAGTGGGGCCGTATCAACGAGATCAGCTTCCAGACCAACGGCGGCCAGGCGCGCTCCTTCGTGGACTTCGCTGGTGTCGATCCTGCATCCGGCAAGTACATCTACCGTCTGCGCGACGTGGTGGAACCGTTCGATGTCCGCCAGGTCAAGGGCGAATCCCAGTGGGCTATGCAAGCTACCTTCAAGTACGAGTTCTAAGCGCTTTGCTTGATATAGTTTGATACAAGGGGCCGGTGGAAACACCGGCCCTTTTCTTTGTACAATGGACTTTTTGCCTTTCCCGTTTTTCGCCATGAAATCCTCCCTGCGGCCCCTTCTTCTTGCGGCCCTTCTGAGTGGCTGCGCTGTCTTGCGGCCTTCCAATAC
>NZ_JBFRDW010000553.1:0-4129 GCF_052113985.1 Pseudoduganella sp. RAF53_2
TCGTCAAGTCGCGCTAAGGCCACACAGTCAAAAAGAAACCCCGCCGCGGCGGGGTTTTTTCATTGTATCGACTCGTTGCGCGGACTATATTCAAGGAAGCGGGGGGAGATAGCTGAGCTGGCATATCAAGACCAGCGCGCACTCCAAGCAGGTGACTGCCTGCGCCTTGTGCGCCCCTCCTGCCCGCCCTTTCCGCGCCTTGGTTTAAGGCCAGATTTTTTCCAGCAGCTCGGCCAGGTGGTAGCCGCCTTTGACCAGTTGCTCGCGTGCGATCGCGGACGACGGCACGGGATAGTTGTCCGGCACCGTCATGGCCCATACCGTATAAGCTTCGCCGCTCTTGCTGGTCTGCTTGGTCGCGGTACCAACCTTCACATCGGCGTAGGCTTGCTTCGATACCACCAGTGCATCGTTGGCCCACTGATACGGCCAGCTCGCCACATCGCCTGTATTGGCGGCCAGCGCCGGCTTGTTCTCGACGGCCCATTGCGCGAACTGCTCCGGCGTGCGCTTGCTGGTACGGCGCATGGCGTAATCCACCACCGTGGTATCCCAGTAAGAGTGGAAAGGCTTGGTCGGATACTTAGATGCTTCCGGTTTGGTGTCCGACGGCGGAATCAGCTTCGCGCTCGATGCAGCCAATGCCGCTTCGTCCATCTGGAAGTTGTTCCCGCCGCGCGAATCAAAGACGTTCAGCGAATCGATTTCTGCCTGGGTTTTCGGCACCACGAACATGCCGTCCTTGCTGACGTAGGCCGCGCCCACGTGCAGCGGCTGATGGATGTCGCCGGCCAGGTGGGTCAGGATCAGCAGCGCCTGGCGCCTGGTGAATTTGTGCGGGTTGGTTTCCGGCGTATCCTTGCCCTGYAGGACCAGGATAGCTTCCTTCATTGTTTGCACGATGTCGTCATCAGCCGTACCGACGGCGTGATCGTGGTATTCGCTCAGCTGGAACGGCACGTCCGTGTAGTGATATTCGGAGTGCTTCGGATTGGCGCTCACATAATCCGCCATCTCCGCGGTTTGCGGGCCGCAGAAGGTGCCCTTCACGCAGTCCGCCCAGTTGGCGATGGACTCCAGGCTTTCACCCGGCAGCAGCAAGGCTTTTACCTGCTTCTCCGCGTCGGTGCCTTTGATCAGCTTATCGGCGATGGCGCCGACAACGCGGTGACCGGCATTACCCCACGCCAGCGCGTTGGTCGAAATAAAGGCGGCGCTGATCGCCGCGATGCATGCGAGTTTTTTCATTCCTCTTCCTTGGCCTTGTTCGGTTTCGGGTAGTTCTTGTTGATGTCCAGTGGCTGCGCGTATTGCGAAGACCAGGTTTGTTCATGCAGCGCCGTCAGTCGTTTTGCCATCTGCTCGTTGCGCATCACGACTTCGATATTGCGCGACAGGTCCAGATAGCCGCCGGACCAGTTGCTGGTGCCGACCCAGGCCAGCTTACCGTCAATCGTCATGATCTTGCTGTGGATGACGCGCGCGAACGGAATAAAGCCGGTCGAGGCTTTCGGCAGCGTGACCACGCGGATCTCCACATTCGGCAGCACGGCAAGGCTCTTCAGGTAAGCCAGCGCCGGCGCTTCCAGGTTCCAGTTCGATACCATCAGCTTGATCTTCACGCCACGGTTGGCCGCAGCGCGGACGGCGTTGTCGATCACTGCGTAGTAAGGGCGCGTGCCTTTCGGGCCGTAGCTGAGCGGTGCGTAGTCCAGCAGCTGCACGCGCACTTCTTCTTTCGCATCGGCCAGCAAGGCTGGCAGCGTGATTTCGGAATCGAGCACGCCCGGCGGATTGAACGCGCCCGGGCTGGACAGCAGCACGGCGTCCGGCGCGGCTGCAGGTGCAGCGAGCGCCGGCGCTACTTCAGCCAGCGGCGCCGGCGTTGCCAGCACAGGCGCCTTGGCACGCAGCGGCGCCACGGTGCGGCCTTGCGCCACTTGCGCCTGGGCGCTCCAGTCCTGCTCGAAGATCGCCTGAATTTCGCCAACTACTTTCGGATCGCTGATGCGCAGGCCCGTCTCGTGGATGTGCGTGAATGAACGCCAGTCGAAGTTCTGGCTGCCGACAAAGGCCACAGCGCGGTCCACCACCAGGTACTTGGCGTGAATGATGCCGTTGCCCGTCAGTTTGTTGACGTCCAGGATGCGGAATTCCATATTCGGAATCGCCTTGATGCGTTCAATGGTCGCAGCATCGGACAAGCCGACACCTTTTTGATCCAGCAGGAAGCGGATCTTCACGCCACGCTTGCCGGCAGCGTCCARGCGCTCGATCACATGTTCGAAAGGTGCGCCGGCTTTGCTGGCAATGTAGAACTGGCCAATAACGATCTCGCTTTTCGCGTTATCGAACAGCTCAGACCAAACGGTCACTGGATCGCGCAGATCGGCGCTGTGCAGCGTGGTTTCAACCGGCGCTGTCTGCACCAGTTCGAAGCCGGGAATGCGGAAATCCGCATGGGCGCTGCCGAAAACGGCGCTCAGTGCAGCGGCAAGGATAAAGCGGCGCATGGTGCTCCTTTATTTGATGCGCGTGAAGCGCAAAGTGGTGGCCTGCTGGCCAACCGGTTTTCTATCGTTCTCGCGGCGCACCAGGTACTGCGCCAGCGAATCCACGTCGCGCACGCCGGTCTTCACGCGATTGCTGCCCTTGGTGAACATGGAGAAGCCATCGCCGCCTTCAGCGATGAAGTTGTTGACTGCTACGCGATAGCTGTCGCTGTCTTCGAGGCGCACGCCATTGAGCGTTATGCTGTCCGGGACGATACGCTGGCCAACAGGCTGGCGCAAATCGTACTGGTAGGTGAAACCTTCGGATACCTGCAGCATGGCGCGCTTGTTATTGGCTTCGCCAGCATGCCATTGTTCTTCGAGCAGCGCGCGCACCTGGGCGCCGGTCATGTTCATGACCACCAGCTCGTTCCCGAACGGCAGCGCGGCCTGCACATTGCCCAGCGTGGCGATATTGCCCTTGCGGGTTTCCAGGTCCATGCGCACGCCGCCCAGGTTCATGAAGGCGATCTGCGCGCCCCATGGACGGCCTGCCAGCAGTGTCGCATCCGCCACCACCTGTCCCAGCGGCGATTCTTCCGTGCCATCCATGCGCGGCTGGCGGACAACGGACGCGCCCAGGGTGGCGACAGGTTTCGCCAGCTCCGCATTGCTGCGGGCGCGTACCTTGTCCATAAACGCCTGCATGGCTGGCTCGGCGCCGAAGCGGCCTGGCTCC
Organism: Pseudoduganella sp. RAF53_2; assembly: GCF_052113985.1. Taxonomy (NCBI): domain Bacteria; kingdom Pseudomonadati; phylum Pseudomonadota; class Betaproteobacteria; order Burkholderiales; family Oxalobacteraceae; genus Pseudoduganella; species Pseudoduganella sp. RAF53_2. The sequence goes on from NZ_JBFRDW010000553.1 coordinate 3,232, forward strand.
ATCACGATATTGCGGGCGCTGACGTCGGTCAGCACGCCGCTTTGCTTGTCGACTATCATGCGGATGCGCGACAGCACATGACCGCCCATCTGTGCCTGTGTGACGAGCCGGCCATCCACCTTGCACAGGTATTCCTTGTGCGAGTGGCCACTGATGACAAGACGAATGACCGGGTCGAGACGCTTGACCACACCCACGATATCGCCAGTCAGATCATCGCAGTATTCACTTTGCGGCAAGGCTTCATCATTGTGCGCGTGCTTGCCGCCCTGGTGGATCAGCACCACGAAGACAGTTGCGCCCTGCTCGCGCAGCTGTGGAATCAGTTTGTTGATGGCCTGCGCTTCATCGATCACCTGCATGCCACTCAGGCTGCTGGCGGAAACCAGTTCCGGCAAATCTTTGACCACGGCGCCGATGAAGGCCACCTTCACCCCCTTTACCTCTTCGATACGATAGGCAGGCACCACGGGCGTATTGCTGCGGGTATCGATGACGTTGGAGGCGAGATAGCTGAACTTCGCGCCTTCAAAGGCAGTCTCGAACTTGCAGGCCTTGTCCATGCGCGGCGAAGCGCAGCCGCCGTTCTGCTGGCGCAGCAGTTCGGCGCGGCCCGGATCGAATTCGTGATTGCCCACCGAAGTCACGCGCAGGCCCAGCATGTTCAGTGCATCAATGGTCGGTTCGTCGGCCCACATCGAGGATATCGCAGGGCTGGCGCCAACCAGATCGCCTGCCCCCACCAGCATCAGTTGCGGATCATCCTTGCGCCAGTCCTTCAATGCAGCGGCCAGCGTCTCGACGCCACCTATCTTCTCCTCGCCGCCATAACGGGAGGCTTCGAGATTGCCGTGCAGATCGTTCAGCGCAACGAGGTTCAATTCGACGGTATTGGAAG
>NZ_JBFRDW010000554.1:0-4129 GCF_052113985.1 Pseudoduganella sp. RAF53_2
ATGGTACATAAGCTCGCTTGCAAAGCGAGCTTATGTACCATTTAGTGCCTGACCCCATCGCGAAATATGAAGCCTCAGCTCATCGCCCTGCCTCTCGCCAGCCTGACTGCGGTTGGCCTGCTCGCTTCCGATCTTTATCTGCCAGCTTTGCCTGCCATGGGCGCGGAACTGCATGCGTCCGTGCCGTCGGCGCAGGCGACGATGGCGCTGTTCATGATTGCGCTGGCCTTGTCGCAGCTGGTGTGGGGCTGGGCGGCGGATCATTTCGGTGACCGCACCACCATCCTGTTCGGTACGGCGCTGCTGGCAGGCGGCAGCCTGCTGTGCGCGCTTGCGCCGGACATTGGCGCCATGCTGGCCGGCCGGCTGGTGCAGGGCCTGGGCGCAGGCGCTGCTACGGTCGCCGTGCCCGCCTTGATCCGGCGCCGCTTTTCCGAAGCCGATTCTGTCAAGGCCCTGGCGATGGTGGCAATGGCGGAATCGACCATCCCCGCATTAAGTCCGGCAGTTGGTGCAGCGATCGTGCTGTATGCCGACTGGCGCGTGACGTTCTGGGTGATTACCGCCTTGTCGCTGCTGTTGATGCCGTTGGCCGCGCGCATTGTCGGCAGTYCCCCCGCCAAGCGCACAACGTCGCGTCTTGGCGCTGATCGTGGCGCGCTGTTACTGGTCTACACGCCTTTGCTGCGCAACCGCGGCTATCTGCGCTTTGCGCTCAGTTATGCGCTGATGTTCGGCGCCCTGCTGATGTTCGTCGCCAGCGCGCCGGTCATCGTCACGTTGTCGATGGGGCTGAGCATTCGCGCTTTCGCGGTGCTGCAGATCTGCGGCGTGCTGGCCTTCATGGGTGGCGCGACGGTAGCCATGCACCGCGTAACGCAATGGGGGCCGGAAAACCTGCTGCGTACAGGCAGCGGACTGCAGATGCTTGCCGGGTTCATCATGACCTGGCTGGCGTGGGAGGACAGCTTCAATCACCTGGAGCTGACTGCATTGTGGGCGCTGTTCTGCGCGGGGCTCGGCATCCGCGGACCATCCACCATGGCAGGCGCGCTTCAGGCTGCGGGAGAAGACGCCGGGAAAGGCGCCGGTTTGACGATGTTCCTGTCCTTTGCCGCAGTGGCCGGCGCCACCATGCTGGTAGCGCCTCTGCTGCCGCTTGGCCTGCTTTGGCCAGCGGTTCTGCTGACAGCCATGTCCGTGGCCAGCACCATACTGCTGCCCGAGTCGATCCGCACCTGGGAAGTCGGCAAACGCTGATTAGGGCTTATCCGGATACCATGCTACCGGCACGCGGCGGACCAACTTCAGCCGCTGGCCGGTCCACTCATAAAACGAAATGCCGCGCAGCTTTGGATCTTCGTTCGGCATGCCGATCAACACAAGCAGACGGCTGTCCGCTTTGAAGCGCAAGGCTCCCGATCCATGCCAGTCGCCACCCGGCAGCAAGTCCTGATGCACGTTGACCGCGACATTCGTGGCGATGTGGTCGAAATAGACCTTCCCTGTGCGGGTGTCGATGAAGGCGAACATGGTGCAGTCCGTACCGCAACCCCACTTGGCAAGTGTGTAGTGCCCTGCAAAATTGGGGCGTTCCTTGCCCCACTCCTTGATCTGCGTGCGGAACAGGCGCGACTCCGCGCTGGCGCGCCAATGGGTTGGCGCCAGAGGCCCCAGGTAAATCGTGGCCGGGTAATTTTCGAAGCGCGGCGCGTCGGCGGGATAGTGAGACGCGCGAATGGTGAACTCGTTGTAACCCTCGTCATCGCCCGCGCCGGGCTGCCTGGCGGCCGCGCCCAGGCTCAAGGTCAGCAAGGCGGCGCAGCACAGATAGCGGATTACATTTTCCATTTGTTCCAGGCCGCGAGCACGGCGTTGGGATATTCGGGACGTCCGCGGCTGCCGTTGTAGCGGCCCAGAGCCATGAACAGGTTGCCGCCTTCCATGTCGAGGTACATGCGCAGGATGGCGCAGCCGTAGCGCAGGTTGGTCTGCATATTGAACAGCTTGCGGCGGTCGCTGTCGCCAATGATGTTGGTCCAAAACGGCATCACCTGCATATAGCCGCGCGCGCCGACGATCGACACCGCGTATTTGCGATAGGCCGATTCGACCTGGATCAGTCCCAGCACCAGCCCCGGATCGAGTCCGGCGCGGCGTGCTTCGTACCAGGCGGTTTCGAGGAATTCGCGGCGCTGCATTTCATCCGGCAGCTTGCGTGTGAGCCGGCCGGACATCGCGGTGAACCACACGTCGTAGGACGCCTTGTCGGCCGCATTGGCAAACGCCGGTTTGGGCGGATGCGCATCCAGAATCGCGTTCGACAGCGCCAGCCGCACCGAGTCGGCCAGCGCTTCTTCCTGCTGGTTGCCGGCAAAGCCGAAGGGCGCCGTCAGCACGCCGGCCGAGAAGGCCAGCACATGCCACCAGCGCAGCGGCCGCGCCCACCAGCGGCGGCGTTCGCGGCCGGTGCGGGGCGGCTTGGCTGCGGCGGGCATCACTGCTGCACTTTGGCCTTGACGAAGGAGACGATGTCGGCCAGCGGCACAGGCGTGGCTTCGGCATCGCGGCGGCCCTGATATTCCAGGTTGCCTTCCTTCAGGCCACGCTCGCCGATCACGACGCGGTGCGGCACGCCGATCAGTTCCCAGTCCGCGAACATGGCGCCCGGGCGCAGGCCGCGGTCGTCCACGATCACGTCGATGCCGGCCGCTTGCGCCGCGRCGTACAGTTTCTCCGTTTCCTCCTTCACCAGCTCGGAGCGGTCCATGCCCATCGGGCACAGCACCAGTTCGAACGGGGCCAGCGAGGTCGGCCAGATGATGCCCTTGTCGTCGTAGTTCTGCTCGATCGCAGCGCCCAGGATACGGGTGATGCCGATACCGTAGCAGCCCATCTGCAGCGGAGCAGGCTTGCCGTTTTCGTCCAGGTAGGTGGCCTGCATGGACTGCGAGTAGGCGGTGCCCAGCTGGAACACGTGGCCCACTTCGATGCCGCGCTCGATCGCCAGCACGCCTTTGCCGTCCGGCGAAGGATCGCCTTCCACCACATTGCGCAGATCGGCGATGATCGCAGGCTCGGCCACGTCGCGGCCCCAGTTGGCGCCGGTGAAGTGGAAATCGGCTTCGTTGGCGCCGGTTACGAAGTCGGCCATCAGGGCCACGGTGCGGTCAGCCACCACGGTGACAGGCGCCTTGGTGCCGATCGGCCCCAGGTAGCCCGGCACGCAGCCGTACACTTCCTGAATTTCGGCTTCGGTCGAGAAGCGGTTCTGCGCCAGGCCCGGCACCTTGCTGGCCTTGATTTCGTTCAGCTCGTGATCGCCGCGCAGCAGCAGCATGAAATATTCCTTCTTGCCGTCTTCCTTTTCCACAGTTAGGGCGATGGTCTTCAGGGTCTGCTTCAGGTCGATGTTGAGCAGCTTGGCAACCTCTTCGCACTTGGCCGCTTTCGGCGTGGAAGTCTTGGTCAGCGCAGCCGATGCGGCGGCACGGGTGCCGGTAGCGATGGCTTCAGCCGCTTCGATATTGGCCGCGTAGTCCGAGGTCGGGCAGTAAATCAGCGCGTCTTCGCCGGTGGAGGCGATCACGTGGAATTCATGCGAGCCAGTACCGCCGATGGCGCCGTTGTCCGCCGCCACGGCGCGGAACTTCAGGCCGAAGCGGGTGAAGATGCGGGTGTAGGCGTCGTACATGATCTGGTAGGACTTCTGCATGCCTTCCAGGTCGCGGTCGAAGGAATAGGCATCCTTCATGGTGAACTCGCGGCCGCGCATCAGGCCGAAGCGTGGACGGCGCTCGTCGCGGAACTTGGTCTGAATGTGGTAAAAATTCAACGGCAGCTGGCGGTAGGATTTGATCTCGCCGCGCACCACGTCGGTGATCACTTCTTCCGAGGTCGGCTGGATGGCGTAGTCGCGGCCGTGGCGGTCTTTCACGCGCATCAGCTCAGGACCCATCTTGTCCCAGCGGCCAGTCTCCTGCCAAAGCTCGGCCGGCTGCACCAGCGGCATCAGCAGCTCGATGGCGCCGGATTTGTTCATTTCTTCGCGCACGATCGCTTCGACCTTACGGATCACTTTCAGGCCCATCGGCATATAGGTATAGATGCCGGAACCCAGGCGTTTAAT
>NZ_JBFRDW010000555.1:0-4122 GCF_052113985.1 Pseudoduganella sp. RAF53_2
CCACCCAAGGAGAATCATCATGAGCAAACTACTGAACGTCGCCGATCTGCATCAAGAGGAAGAACTGTCCGCTTCCAAAATGTCCCGTGTTGTTGGCGGCTACGACAGGGCCAAAACAAAGGCACTGGTCGAAGCACATCGCGTCATTCACGAGATTGATGGCTTACTGAACGAACCTGAGCCAGCACCTGCGCACGTGTCGATGAAGCTGTAATTTGTCGACCAAAGAAAATAAGGGCCGGAGTTCCGGCCCTTGTGCTTTTTAAGGCGGTCGCATTCTCAGCGGTGGCCGCGCCAGCCACCGCGGCCGCGCCAGCCGCCGCCGCCGCGGTAACCGCTGTGTCCGTAGTAGCCGAAGTTGAGCGAGACCGGCGGCCAATAGTAAGCCGGGTAGCCGTAGTCGTAATAGCTGTAGCCGTTGGGGTAGTAGTATGCCGGCGCCGCTGGCGCGGCATCGTAAGCATAAGGTGGTGCGTAGACGGCGCAGCCTGACAAGGCCATTCCTGCAGCCAGTGCGAGAAGAAGACGTTTCAGCGAGGTATCCATGGCAGCCTCCCCATGTGTTTTACCTGCTTGCATTTTAGGCTACGGCTAGTCATTTGCAATTTTACTTACATTTCGAGATGTAACTGTGGGCCTGCGCTGACAGGGGCGCGGCACGTGCGCTGCTTTGGCCGCAAGCCCGCCGCTTCCATACTGCGCCGATATCTTCGACGCACGCAGGAGGCATCATGAACCCGACAGACCCACGCGAACTTTATGCCAAGCCACCGTTCCAGATGCAGCATCAGGAATGGCCTGGACTGGCCAGTCAAATGATTCCACCGCCGGACCATGGCGAGAAGACCTACAAAGGCAGCGGGCGGCTGGCTGGCCGCAAGGCGCTGATCACCGGCGGCGATTCCGGCATCGGCCGCGCTGCAGCAATTGCATATGCGCGCGAAGGCGCCGATGTGGCGATCAGTTATCTTGCCGCCGAGGAGTCCGATGCACGCGATGTCGAAGAACTGATTCGTGCCGCGGGCAGCAAGGCGGTGCTGCTGCCGGGTGATATTCGCGATGAGGCTTTCTGCAAAAAGCTGGTGGACGATGCAGTGCGCGAACTGGGTGGTCTCGATATTCTCGTCAACAACGCGGCAAGCCAGCATTCGAGCATGTCCATTCTCGATCTGACGACGAAGCAGTTGGACGACACCTTCAAGACCAATTTGTATGCGATGTTCTGGATCACCAAAGCTGCCTTACCGCACATGAGGCCGGGCAGCGCGATCATCGTGACGGCGTCGGTGCAAGCTTACGATCCTTCGGCTAACTTGCTTGACTATGCCCAGAGCAAGGCAGCGCAAGTGGCGTTCACCAAGGCGCTTGCCAAGCAATTGGGCGAGAAGGGCATCCGCGTGAACGCCGTTGCCCCCGGGCCGGTCTGGACCCCGCTGCAAGTCTCAGGTGGGCAGACCCAGCACAATCTCGAAAAATTCGGCGAAGAGTCGCCGCTTGGACGGCCGGGGCAGCCGGCTGAATTGGCCGCGACGTATGTCACCCTGGCTTCGGAAGAATCCAGTTATACGACGGGGCAGGTGTACGGCGTGGCGGGCGGCAAAGGCAATCCTTGATCTTGAACAGTCACGATTGCGCAGTATCGTAGGAGTTGGACATATGACTTTCTGATCTATGCTGCAGTTCCGTCGATTGGCAGGTGCGGTTATGCAACTGAACTAGCCAAGTCTCGTTTCATAGTGTCAAATTAGAGTTACACTACAGGTGAGGTGCACGGATTTTCTATCGATAGGGCAGTTCACATTGCGGAGAACGATGCCATGAATACGTCACGCTGCTCACTCTTTCTTGGCCTGATCACAGTTGCACTATCCGCTGCCGCGGCCGAGCCGTTCAATATTGCGATCACGGTGGACGACCTGCCAGCGCATGGCGGCAGACTTCCTCCCGGCGCCACCCGCAACAGCATTGCGGAAACTTTTATCCGAACCCTGAAAGCGCATGGCGTGCCCGAGGCCTATGGCTTTGTGAATGCGCGTGCGCTGGCGGTCRAACCTGCAAGCGTGCAGGTGCTGGACATGTGGCGCCAGGCGGGCTTCCCACTGGGTAACCACACCTATAGCCACCTCAATCTCGATGCGGCCGAAACCCAGGATGCGTGGGAGGGCGATGTGATCGCGGGCGAGCCGGTGATTGCCCAGCGTATGGCCGGCGCCAACTGGCACTACTTCCGCTTCCCCAATCTCGCGGCAGGCAATGACCTCGTGAAGCGTGAAAGCGCGCGCGCCTTCCTGCGTGGACGCGGCTATCGCATCGCCGACGTGAGCGTATCCTTCGACGACTGGGAATACACCGATGCCTACACCCGTTGCGTCACCAAGGGCGACAACACCAGCATCGAAGCCATGCGCGCGCAATTCATGAAGGGCGTCGATGATGAAATCGCGCGCATGAAGTCGGAGTCGCAACAAGTCTATGGCCGCATGATTCCACAGGTGCTGCTCACGCACATTGGCGCATTCAGTGCAATCACACTGGACGACGTACTGCGCCGCCTCGATGCAGCCGGTGCGCACTACGTCACGCTGGCGCAGGCGCAAGCCGATCCCGCCTACGCGCAGCCAGGCAGCGGCACGGTCATCGGACGCACCGCGAAAGAACGTGGCATCCAACTCCCCGCACCGAAAGGCGACAAGCTCGACCTCGCATCCCTCTGCCGCTGATAAACACTCAGCAAGCTGACCAATCCCGCACAGGGATTGGCACTACTATTGTCTTGGCTTCATCAGCAGTCCCCTCATAACAAAACAATCCGGAGACACCATGAAACTAAGGCAGAGTAGTCTGTTCGTATCGTCATGCGCGTTCGCCATGTCATCCCTCGCTTCCGCAGCAACGTATTACGTATCGCCCGCCGGCGACGATAACAATGCAGGTACGCAGTCCGCTCCATGGAAAACCTTTGCCAAGGCCCAGGCGATGGCCGTGGCCGATGACACGATTTACTTCCGCGGCGGCGCTTACGTCTTCACCGCAGGCCTGAACAGCTGCGCCAGCATGACGGACACCGTCAACGTCATCACCTTGAACAAGAGTGGCCAGGCCGGAAAGCCAATCCGCTACTGGGCGTATCCCGGCGAGACACCGGTGTTTGATTTCTCGCAGATGCAGGACAACTGCCGCGTGAAAGGCTTCAACGTGGTCGCCAGCTATCTGCACCTGAAGGGCCTTGAAGTGACGGGCGCGCCGCAGCATCCGGGTAACTACCTGAATAACGAAAGCTGGGGCATCTGGATCAATGGCAGCAGCAACATCTTCGAATACCTGAACACGCACCATCATATGGGGCCGGGCCTGTTCCTGTCGGATGGCAGTAATAACCTGATCCTGAACGTCGATTCGCACCACAACTACGACCCGTACAGCAAGAGCGGTCCGGGGCAAAACGCCGATGGTTTCGGCGCACACGTGAAGGCCAACCGCCCGGGCAATGTGTTCCGCGGCTGCCGTGCATGGTCGAACACGGACGACGGCTATGACACGATCAACGCCGGCTCGCAAATCATCATCGAGAATTCCTGGGCATGGCTGCAGGGCTACTATCCGGGCACAACGACGCCGATCGCGGCAGGCAAYGGCAATGGCATCAAGCTCGGTGGCTTTGGCGGTGGCTATGCGGCGAATGCGCCGCAGCACATCGCGCGTTTCAATGTCGCCTTCAACAACAAGGCGGCGGGCTTCTACGCCAATCACCACCCTGTGGCGAGCTTCTTCTACAACAACACGGGCGTGGCCAATCACTACAACTTCAATATGCTGGGCGTGGACCCGAGCGGCGCTGCGATCAATCTCGGCATTCTGCGCAACAACCTGTCCTATCTCGGCACAGCGGTCACCAATATGGCCGGTACGGACAATGCCTACAACAGCTGGAACCTGCCGGTGTCGGTTACCGCTGCCGACTTCCAGGGCGTGTCTACGCAAGGCTGGGATGCACCGCGCCTGCCGGATGGCAGCCTGCCGCCCATGCCAAACTTCCGTCTCGTGAGCGGCAGTGATCTGGTTGATGCAGGCGTCGATGTTGGCCTGCCATTCACCGGCGCCGCGCCGGACCTGGGTGCGTAC
>NZ_JBFRDW010000556.1:0-4119 GCF_052113985.1 Pseudoduganella sp. RAF53_2
TTCCTGAGCCGCTTCAGCGACGATGAAGTACGCGACCGCATGACCGTCAGTAACGTCAGCGGCGGCGCACTGACCGAAGGCGTACCTGCCAGCGCGCGCCTGGAGCGCCGCATCCGCCAGCGCAAATTCACGCAGGAGATCCGCTCTGCGGTTCTGGGCACCAGCCAGAATTTGAGCGACTGGCAGCTCGATCTCGAAGCTGCCTACAGCCGCTCGGATGAAGACACRCCGGAATCCCTGAACGACGGCCGTTTCCGCGGCAACGCCAACTTCGCGGGCATCGCATTTACGGATGGCCAGCTGCCGCGTTTACAGGCCCCCGCCAGCGCCTTCGACCCAGCCAGCTACAGCCTGAACGCCATCACCCTGCAACAGCGCTATTCCAACGACAAGGAAAAGCACGCACGATTCGACTTGTCGCACGCCTTTGAACTCGGCGAATACCGCTCCGACCTGAAGTTCGGCGCCAAAGCCAGCCGCCGCGACAAGACCAATGACACCAACCAGTGGGCCTACAACAGCAGCAAGTCCACCAGCCCGAATTACTGGGGCGCCGGCTCCACTTCCATGAGCGCCTTCGTGGAAGACCGCATGCTGGACTACAAACTGGGCACCATCGGCACCGCGCTGGACCCTATGCTGATCCGCGCCCGCGTCGCTGGCCTGGACCGCAACGCCGCCAGACTGTCCGCCGAATCGGCCATCAGCGATTTCGGCATGAGCGAGGATATCAACGCAGCCTATGTGCAGAACACACTGTCGCGCGGCGCATGGCGCGTGCTGGCAGGCGTGCGCGCCGAGCGCACCAGCTTTGACACATCCGGCGCACAGGTCAACGGCAGCGTGATCACGCCTGTGCAGCGCAGCCACTCCTACACCAACTGGCTGCCGTCGCTGCAGGCCCGCTACGAAATCGACAGCGCCACCAGCGTGCGTGCGGCATGGACCAATTCCGTCGTCCGCGCCAACTTCAGCCAACTGGCGCCGGGCGTCACCCTCGCCAGCCCAACCGAAGCGACCATCGGCAATCCGGACCTGGCCCCATTGAAAGCGCACAATATCGACCTGGGCGTCGAGCGCGTCATAAGCAGCGACGGCACTGTGTCGGCCTATCTGTTCAACAAAGAGATCCGCAACTTCACCTACACCACCAATCTGGCGGGCACCGGCCAGTGGCTGGGCTACACCACCGCGACTTCCTATGCCAATGGCGATAGCGCCCACGTACGCGGCATCGAACTGGCGTGGCAACAGCCGCTGCGCATGCTGCCGGCCCCCTTCAACAACCTGCTGATCGGCGCAAACGGTGCGCTGACCGCGTCCAGCGCTGCCATCGCCAGCTACGATGCTGCGACCAAAACCCAGCAACGCCGCGACATCATGCTGCCGGGCCAATCCAGGCGTGTGATGAACCTGATGCTGGGCTATGAACAAGGCCCCGTCAGCAGCCGTCTGGCCGTGAACTACAAATCGCCTTACCTGCTGGAGCTGGGTGCGGACATTCTGAAGCCTGCGCAGGACCATATCGTCGACACGCAGACCCAGCTTGACTTCTCCTTCAACTGGCAGCTGAATAAGCGCGTGCAGCTGACCTTCGAAGCGGCAAACCTGAACAACGAAAAATACTACGTCTATCAGGGCACCAAAAACCACAACGTTCAATACGAACAATACGGCCGCACCTACAAGATTGGCCTGAAAGCGAGCCTGTTCTGATGAAGGCGGTATTCAAGACCCTCGCAGCGTCACTGGCCCTGATTGGCGGCGGCACGATCCACGCCGCGCCAGCACAGCCGCCCCTGGTGGCCAAGGCCAGCGAGCTGTCCGCCCTGCCCGGCGGCGGCTGGCTGACAATTGACAAGCACGGCCTGCACTTGCTGGCCGCCGATGGCTCGGAGCGCGCCCACCTGGCCCTGCGCGCCAAGCAGCTGGACACGCGCGCAGCGAACGGCATTACCGCCCAGCGCACGCTGGCCATTGTCATCGACGCCAACACCGAGCAAGTAGTTCCTGTACTGGCCGATCCGGCGGCCGGCACCCTTCAGGCCTCCGCGCCAATCCCGGCGCCGGGATGGGGCACTGGCGTCGCCTGCCTGTTCCGCGACGCCCAGCAGATCGACTACATCTTCCAGTCGGCACGCGATGGGCAGGCGGAGCAATGGCTGTTGAAGGACGGCGTGCCGCAACTGGTGCGCAAGCTGGCCCTGCCGCCACACGTGAAGCATTGCCGCACCGACGACGCGACGGCAACGCTGTTCGTCAGCGAGCCGGACCTGGGCTTGTGGGCCTACAACRCCGATCCTGAAGACGGCGGCTCACGCGAGCCGGTGGCGTTGCGCGCGCCATTCGGCAAGCTGTCCGGTGGTGCAGGCGCGATAGCGGTACGTGCAGATGGCGTGGAAGTCGAGGATGCCACATCGCACAGGCACATCTTTCATCGCGGCAGCGGCGCCTGGCACTCCGGCGCTGCGCGCAAGACGCCGGCAGCAATGCAAGCGCCTGCCATCGTGATGGCCCGTGCGCAGACCGAACCCATGCCACGCCTGGGTGACGCAGCCGACGATCCGGCCATCTGGGTCAATCCACGCAACCCTGCCGACTCACGCGTGCTTGGCACGAACAAGAAACAGGGCCTGCTGGTGTACGACATGCAGGGCCGCCAGACCCAGTTGCTGGAATCCGGGCGCCTGAACAACGTCGACCTGCGCCAGAACGTCGATCTCGGCGGCGTGCGCGGCGATTTCGCCCTCGCCACACAACGCGACGAAAACTCGATGGTGCTGTATGCCATTGCCTCCGATGGCGAGGTCAGCGAAGCCGCGCGTTTCCCGACGCCGCTGGAACGTATCTACGGCACTTGCGTTTATCAGCCGAAGAACGGCGGCCTGGAAGTCTTCATCAACGACAAGGACGGCAGCTTCCTGCAGTACCGCATCGCGCACAACGGCGGCGCCTACACCAGCACCCTGCTGCGCCGCTTCAAGACAGCCAGCCAGCCGGAAGGCTGCGTGGCCGACGATCGCACGGGACGCCTGTTTCTCGGCGAGGAAAAGCGCGGTGTCTGGTCAATTTCGGCCGATGGCGACGGCAAGGAATCCATGCACATGATTTTGCCCGTGGGCGGCATCATGACGGCGGACGTGGAAGGCATGTCGATCTACCACGGCGCCAACGCCAGCTATCTGGTCGTTTCAAGCCAGGGCAGCAGCAGTTATGTGGTGCTGGACGCGGCGGCGCCGCACAAGGTCCGCGGCAGCTTCCGCATCGGCATCAATCTGGAAGCCGGCATTGACGGCACCTCGGAAACGGACGGCCTTGATGTCACCTCGGCCAATCTTGGCGGTCCTTTCGCTCAGGGCATGCTTGTGGTCCAGGATGGCCACAAGCGCCTGCCGGACGGACCGCAGAACTTCAAGTACGTTTCGTGGGAAGATGTGGCGCGTGCGCTGAACCTGCGCTAATCAGCTCGGCGAGGTAATGCTCCACCAGGCCTTGCAGTTCGGCCGTTGCGTCGCCCCGATCAGCCGCAGGCACCTCCGCATTCAACGCAACGGCGGCCTTCATCAGGTGCTGGATGACGGCCGCCCTGATCTCCAGCTCACGCGCGGGGAGTTCCGGCGCCAGCACGGCCAGCACCGAAGCCACCTCGCCGCGCACCTTGCGGCGAATATCCTGGGCGCCCGGCATCACCGGGTCCTGCAATTCCGCCAGTCCCAGGAATGCGGGACGCGATTTGCGGAACCGAATGAAGGTCGTGGTCAGGCGCGCGGCCAGCACCGGCAATTCCACCGTTTCCGCGTCACGCCGCAAACCTTCGAAGACTTCGCCAAGCTGCGCCAGGTATTGCTCAAACAATGCCTGCGCCACCAGTTCCTTGGTCGCAAAGAACTGATACAGCGAACCAATGGACGATTCGGCGCGCGCCGCGATGGCGGTCATGGTCGCCGTTTCGTATCCCTTTTCCGCAAATTCGGCAGCAGCCGCCTCCAGCAAGGCGGCGACACGCGCGACGCCGCGCGCGCGGCGTCGCGCCTTCGCTTCACCGGCGTTCGCGGTTTTCGTTGACTTTTGTGAGTCCATCCTCATATAATTTTTTGTGAGCCCACCCTCACAATACAC
>NZ_JBFRDW010000557.1:0-4116 GCF_052113985.1 Pseudoduganella sp. RAF53_2
GTTTCATGCTCTCCTCAGTAGGTGCCCAAGCGCACCTTGAGCACGACCGGCTTGTCGGTCAGGTTCAGACCATAATCGGTCTGATCCCGTTTCATGCTCTCCTCAGTAGGTGCCCAAGCGCACCTTGAGCACGACCGGCTTGTCGGTCAGGTTCAGACCATAATCGGTCTGATCCCCGTTCCAGTTACGTTCCATGACCCACTTGCCGGACGCGTCGAAATAGCCCTCTTCCACGCGGGCATATAGCGCGCGCTTGTTTTCGCCACCGATCTTAACACGGGCATTCTGACCGACGACGATGAACTCATTGTCGGCAATCTGGGCAATCGCCACGCCGCCATTGGGGGACTCGGTACCGGGCGGCAGCTCGGTGAGATTGGGGAAGAAGTGCTTCTCGCCCATCTGCCATTCGCGGAAGGACACCACCGCATTCCATCCCTTCATCTGAATCGTCTGCGGCGAACGCTCCTCGCTTTCCGCTACGCCGTAGGTGCGGCCCTCGAACGCCCATTTTGCCCACTGCCGCTGCATGGGGCGGAATACCTTGTACACCTTGGCGAAGGGCTCGACCATGCGCTTGTCTTTCAGCTTGGCGCCGAGCGGGAAATTACTGTAGTCGAAATAATCCAGACCAAAGGGTGAAAAGCCCAGCGCGCCGCGGCCGATGATCAGATAGGCGAAACGCGCAAAGTCTTCGGAATTGCCGATTTCAGGCACCAGCAGCGGATTATCGGGCCGCTGGAACTTGCCGATCGTCGCGGTGACCTTGGTCCACTCGTGCTGATAAATATCCGGCGCAGCAAGCTCGATATGCGGTGCGGCAGCTTTATAGATATCGATCGCGTCGAAGGTCGGACCGCCGCTGGCAAAGTTGTCCTTCCACGGCGCCATCGGTTCCAGCGGATCGCGCAGCGCATTATTGACGTACATCGGCAGGTCGTAAATCGCCCGCCCGGCCTTGGCGATTTCCTCGATATAGCTGGCGATGGCCCAGGTATGAAAGTATTGCTCGGCATACGGACCGTAGACCTGGGACCAGGTGCCCGCTGCGGCGCCCGGCGCCGGCGACTTCTTCGCCGCCAGGATTATTTGCGGCACCGGCTGCGCGAAAGCCGCCTGCGCCTTGGCGCCGTAATCGCGATCCAGGCCGTAAGTACCAACCTCGTTCTCCACCTGCACCATGATCACGGTGCGGTCCTTCTCGTCGATCTGCCTGACGTGCTTCATCAGTTCGACAAAGGCTTTGCGGTCGGCCTTCAGCGTCTCTTCGCCGAAGGGCGACAGGCAATAAATCGGCTCACCCGCCTTGTCCAGCATGCGCGGGAAGCGCGTGTTATTGAACTTCACCCATTCCGGCGCATAGGTGGCATTGGTGTTCTTCCAGGTACCAAACCACAGCAGCACCAGGCGCACCTTGTTCTGGCGCGCTTCCTTGACCAGGGTATCGACAAAGCTGAAATCGAAGCGCCCTTCCACCGGCTCGATCTGCTCCCAGGCCACCGGCACTTCGACCGTGTTGGCGCTGGCATCGGCCGTGGCCTGCCACAGCTGCTTGAGCGCCCCCGGATAGTTGCTGGAATTGTGAGCCTGTCCGCCCAGAATCAGGAACGGCGCGCCATCGACCATCAAGGCATGTCGCCCATCTTTCGAAACGATGCGCGGCAGCTCGCTGGCGATACTGGTTTGGATGAGACAGACGGATAGGATGAGGGGGCTGAGGTATTTGTGCATCCAAACATTTTGYATGCACCAAGCCAATTTGTGACCGATTTTGTAATCAATCGGATGATTGATCAGCGCCCAGCCATGCTTAAGGCCGGACTGGTCGCCGCCCCGTCGAGCAAGAGGGTGACCGCTTTCTGAGCGTTCACCAGGATCGCCTCAGCCGCCGCCTCTGCCGGCGTCATGCCGGAAAGCGTCACCGCCCCCACCAGGACCACCACAATTGATTCGGCCAGGCCCACATAATCCATGTAATCCAGCCGTATCAGGTAGGAGGCGAAGAGCTTCACAAAATGGGAATAGCCCTGGAACGCAGCGGTTTTGACCAGATCATCGGCCAATCTAAGTTCGCTGGACAGATTGGAGAGCGGACAACGTGGCTGGTCTTCCGCCGCAGTCAGTTGATGCAGATAGCGTTCAGCCATAATCTGGACGGCCTCACGCGGCGCCTTGCCGGAGATGGCAGCTTCGAGATTGGCAAAAATCTCCTCAAACCCCGTCGCCATGGCTTCCGCCACGAGCTGCTCTTTCGAATCGAAATGCCGGTAGAAGCCGCCCTGCGTCAGACCCGCCGCGATCATGATGTCCGAGATCGCCGTCGCAGCGATCCCGTTGCGCAGGAAGATATTGGCGGCCGTAGACAGAATTCGCTTACGCGTTTCCGCGGCATCGGCTTTCGATCTACGCACCACCAGCTTCCCCTTCCAAATAATAGAGGATTATAGCAATCTAAGCCCCAAATGGCGGAGGGTTCAGATATGCCGGATTGACGCCGCTCAAACTTGCTTTAATTGCCGCCGTGCCTTCATCGCCGAACACCTCATCCTGATTCGCCTCCAGTGCGTCCAGCGTACGAACCGCCACAACGTTCGGGTCGGTCTTGACCAGATCCAGGCTCGCAGTCATGTCGGTATCCATCAGGCCGACGTGCAGGCCCAGCACCTGTACGCCGGAAGCTTTGAGCGTCAGGCGCAGCGCATTCGTGTAACTCCATGCGGCGGCCTTCGAGGCACCGTACGCCGTCAGCATCGGAACGCCCAGCCAGGTGGCGTCCGACAGCACATTCACGATTGCTCCCCGCGCAGTTTTCAGCGCCGGGGCGAAAGCAGTCGACGCGCGCAGAATGCCGCCGTAATTGGTATTGAACATGCGATGCGAGGTTTCGACCAGCGCGCCGTCGAATGCATCCGCATCCAGCGCGACGATGCCGGCGTTGTTGATCAGGATCGTGGTATCGGCGCAGGCAGCAGCGGCGCTTTGCACGCTGTCCATGTCGGTGACATCAATCCGGACCGGCGTCATACCGGGTTCATTGAAACCCTKGGTATCGCGTACGCCGGCGTACACTTTCTTCGCGCCGCGGCGCAGTGCTTCGCGCGCCAATGCAAGTCCCAGGCCGCGCGAGGCGCCGGTCACAAATACGACTGAATTTTGAATGTTCATAGTTTGCTTTCTGATGAAGTTAAAAGAGATCGCGCTTGGCGTTGACGTATTCGGCCACCGTCTGCGGTGCCTTGCCCGTGAGCTTTTCGATAACCTGGTCTTCTCCGGCAAAGATCCCGTTCTGGTAATCCGTCGCAATGGCCATGAAGTGCTGAATCAGGAATTGATCAAGTTCGTATGAGTTTAGATGTTCCTCATACTCTTTCATGGTGAATGGGGCGTAGACGATTTTCCGGCCCAGGACGCGGCTCATTTCATCGGCGATCTGCTGCTGATTCATCTCGACAGGCCCGCACAGGGTGTAGGTCTTGCCAATGTGGCCGGCTGGATCAGCCAGCACAGCCGCGATAAAGCGCGCCTGGTCTTCCGCCGCAATGGCGGCATGGCGCCCTTCTCCGTAAGGCAATGTGATCTTGCCTTCCTGATTGATTTTGTCGCGTACCCACGGGAAGGTCAGCCACTCGGAAAAGAATGTCGGACGAATATGGACAGCAGGAACGCCGGACCAGTCCAGCACACGCTCAGCAATCCAGTGGTCGCGCGCCGCATGGCTTTTCGAGTTCTCGCGGGCGGAAATCTGGGACATCTCCACCACGACCTCCAGCCCGGCGCGCCGGGCGGCGTCAGCGAAATAGGCGGTTGCCTGGATATACCCTGGACGAACCGGGTAGCACAGATAAGCGCCATTGACACCCTGGGTGGCGCGAATGACATCGTCATGTTCCAGCAAATTGCCGACGACGATCTCCACACCTTTCGCCTTCAAGGCTGCACTGCGCTCATCTTCCGTGCGCACCAGAGCACGTACCGCATGCCCTTGCGCCAGCAGATTGTCGATGGTGTACACACCGGTTTTCCCGGTCGCGCCTGTCACGAGGAATTTACGCTGCTTCATACATTGCTCCTTAATGTGCATATGCACAGTTATGATGAAAAAATTTGCCCGCTGAG
>NZ_JBFRDW010000558.1:0-4113 GCF_052113985.1 Pseudoduganella sp. RAF53_2
GACCTAGTTCGGTTGGTTTGATCAGCTGGTAATCGCGGTACAGAAGGCCCTTCGCCTCAGCGGCGTTAAGGGCCTTTTCTATGACGTTCATCGCCAGCCCGGTGCGTTCGGAGAACAGGTTCGGTTCGAAGCCGTCCTGCAAGCGCAGCGCATTGAGCATGAACTCAAAGCCCATCTCATCGCGACCAATCTCGCGTTCCTCCTGCACCGGATTACCCGCCTTCACCGCGTCCATATACGAACGTGGATGCTTGAAGCGCGCCTGGCGCAGCACGCGGTGCGGGAAGGACAGCTTGGAATGCGCGCCCGCGCCGATGCCGAGATAATCCCCGAACTGCCAGTAATTCAGATTGTGGCGCGCCTGGTGGCCCGGCTGCGCATAAGCGGAGACTTCGTAATGCCCAAAGCCCGCCGCGCCGGTGAGGTCAGCAATCATGTCCTGCATATCGGCGCTGGTGTCGTCGTCCGGTAGCTGCGGCGGATATTTCGCGAACAGCGTGTTCGGCTCCATCGTCAGGTGATACAACGACAGGTGCGGCGGCTTGAAGGACAGCGCCGTTTCGAGATCCGCGCGCGCTTCGGCCAGCGTCTGGCTGGGCAGCGCGTACATCAGGTCCAGGTTGAAGTTGTCAAAATTCGCCTGCGCGATTTCGACGGCGCGGCGCGCTTCGTTCGAATCGTGAATGCGGCCCAATGCCTTCAGGTGTCCGGAATTGAAGCTCTGGATGCCGATCGACAGGCGGTTGATGCCGCTGGCGCGATAGGACTTGAACTTCTCCGCCTCAAAGGTGCCGGGGTTGGCTTCCATCGTAATCTCGGCCGCGCCGTCCAGCGGCAGCAGCGAGCGCAGATCGGACATCAGCTGGTCCATGCCGGCGGCGGACATCAGCGAAGGCGTACCGCCGCCGATGAAGACCGTATAAATCTTGCGGCCCCAGATCAGGGGCAGCGCCATTTCCAGGTCGGCGCGCAGCGCGGCCAGGTATTCCTGTTCCGGCACCTCGCCCTTCGCTTCGTGCGAATTGAAGTCGCAGTATGGGCATTTGCGCACGCACCAGGGCCAGTGGATGTACAGCGACAGCGGCGGCAGCGCCGACAAATTCAGCGCGCCCGGTTGCAGATATTGCGCCGCCACGCCGGCAGCGCTGTCGATGGTCCGGGTAGCGTTCTTGCTGCCCACCGGTTTGATCGGGAYCATTTCAGCTTCTCTACCAATGCACGCAGGGCCTGGCCGCGATGGGACAGGCGGTTCTTCTCTTCCGGCGCCAGCTCGGCCACATGCTTGCCCAGCGATGGAATCAGGAAGTACGGATCGTAGCCAAAGCCGCCCTGCCCACGCGCTTCAGGCGAAATCTCGCCATCCCAGCGGCCATCGGCAATGATGGGCTGCGGATCGTCGGCGTGGCGCACGTAGACCAGCACGCAGTAATAGTAGGCCGATTTATCGTCGAATGCGGACAGGTCGTCGATCAGTTTTGCGCTGTTGGCGGCATCCAATTTCGGCTCGCCCGCATAGCGCGCAGAGTACACGCCTGGCGCGCCATTCAGCGCATTGACGCATACGCCGGAATCATCAGCCAGCGCAGGCAGGCCGGTCTGGCGCGCAGCGTGGCGCGCCTTGGTCAATGCATTTTCGACAAAGGTGTGGAAAGGCTCAGGCGACTCCGACACGTTGAACTCTTCCTGCGGATGCACGGAAAAGCCAATGGTCGAGAGCAGCTCGTTGAATTCCTTGAGCTTGCCTTTGTTGTTCGATGCGAGAACGATGCGTTGGGTCATGGATATCGGCTCTTTTGACGGAGCCGATATTTTAAACGACTTGCCGGCCCCTCACACTCAGCCGGTAATGCCGAGCGATTGCTTTTGCAGCTTGATCAGGTCCTTGATGCCGCCTTCGGCCAGGTCGAGCAGGCGGTTCATGACGCTGCGATCGAAAGCCTCGCCTTCGGCGGTGCCCTGCACTTCAACGAAGGAACCGCTGTCGGTCATGATCACGTTCATGTCGGTATCGCAAGACGAATCTTCCGGATAATCCAGATCCAGCACCGGTACGCCCTGGTACACGCCAACCGAAATCGCGGCCACAAAGTGCTTGACCGGAATCGACTCGATCATGCCAGCCGCTTTCAACTTCGAAAACGCATCATAGGCCGCCACCATGGCGCCCGTGATGGAGGCGGTGCGGGTGCCGCCGTCGGCCTGAATCACATCGCAATCCAGGTGCAGGGTGCGTTCGCCAAACGCTTCCAGGTCGAAGGCGGCGCGCAGCGAACGGCCAATCAGGCGCTGGATTTCCTGCGTGCGGCCGCTCTGTTTGCCCTTGGCCGCCTCGCGGTCCATGCGCGAGTGTGTGGAGCGCGGCAGCATGCCGTATTCGGCGGTCATCCAGCCCTGGCCTTTGCCCTTCAGGAAGCCGGGCACTTTCTCTTCGATGCTGGCGGTGCAGATTACCTTGGTGTCGCCGCACTCGATCAGCACCGAACCTTCGGCGTGCTTGGTGTAGTCGCGCGTGATGCGGATGGCGCGCAGTGCATCAACCGGACGGCCGCTTGGGCGGGTTACAGAAGTCATGGAATTCCTATTTCAGTATTTGGGAAGATTTCTCGATAGCGCCGCGGATTTCCGCGATCGCTTTTTCAATTTCGTCGTCGTCGAACGCATCGATCTCCGACTTGCCGTGGATGGTGGTGCTCACCAGATCGTCCGGCAGTCCCTCGGTCGAGATCATGGTGGACGACATCTGGGTCGACGTTGGCGTGCTGTCCGTCACCAGACGGCCCTGCCACATGATGGCCAGCGCCGTCACATTATCACTGCCCTCGCCGGCGCGGCGCAATGCAGTGGACAGCATGTCCGGCACGGCGCGCACCACGGTCTGGGTCGACATGGACTGCACCATCTCTTCGTCCGTCATCATGGACCACAGGCCGTCCGAGCACAATAGCAGGGTATCGCCCGGCAGCAGGCTGGCGCGGCCCGAGATGTCGATGCGCGGCACGCTGTTGGCGCCCAGGCAGTTGTAGAGCTTATTGCGGTCCGGATGCGTCGCGCGCGCCGACGCCGGAATCTGGCCCTTCTCGATCATGTTCTCCACATGCGAGTGGTCGCGCGTGCGGCCGTGGACCTTACCGTTGCGCATCCAGTACAGGCGCGAATCGCCGCAGTGCGCCCAGGTGGCCGTGTTGTGCTGCACCAGGCAAGCCACGATGGTGGTACGTGGCGATTCCGGCATCTTGTGCTCCTCGGTGTAGCGGTGGATTTCGCGATGCGCGGCGTGGAAGGCGTCCTCCAGGAAGCGCTCCGGCCCTTTCACATACGGCGTGGCCTGTTCCTGGAACATGGTCGACAGCGTCTGGGTGGCGATGGCGGCGGCGATTTCGCCGCGGGCGTGTCCGCCCATGCCGTCGGCCAGCACGAGCAGCAGGGCCTCGCGCGTGAAGCTGTAGCCCATACGGTCCTGGTTGACCTTGCGGCCGCCGATATGGGTCTGCTGATAAACGGAAAATTGCATGGCCGGCCTCCCTTAATCTTGCGTGCGCGGCGAAACTTCTTTTTTACGTCCCAGGCCAATGCGCTCGGCCAGGCCGCGCACATGGCCACCCAGTTTGCCCAGCGTGCCCGCATCGGGCTGCGGCTTGGGTGGCGCGGCGACAGGCTGCTGCAGCAGCTTCTGGAACTCGAACAGGCTTTGCGGACGGGCCAACGGGTCCATCTGCAGCGCCCAGCGGACCAGCCTCACCAGCTCAGGCGAGTAGGCGCTATCGAGCTTGGCGAAGTGGGCATCCATCTTGTCTTCCTTGCGGCGCTGGTCGGCCGGCTGCGGCGGCTGGCCCACCATGCAGGCGAACATGGAGGCGCCAATGCTGTAGACGTCCGTCCACGGCCCCAGAGTCTCGGTCTTGGAGTACAGCTCGGGACCGGCGAAGCCAGGCGTGTACATCGGCATCAGCTTGGGGCTGTCCGTGTTCACCGTCTGACGCGCTGCACCAAAGTCCAGCAGCATGGGCGTGCCGTCCGTGCGCAGATAGATATTGGCCGGTTTCAGGTCCAGATGCAGCAGTTTATTGGTATGCACTTCACGCAAACCTTTGATCACTTGCGTAAAAATAGTCC
>NZ_JBFRDW010000559.1:0-4112 GCF_052113985.1 Pseudoduganella sp. RAF53_2
GGGTATGGCTGAAGGTGTCCCAGATGGACGGCCCCTTGCCGTCGGCGCTGGCGGCGCCCTCAATCTGAAAGGCGCTGGTGGCGACGCCCCAGGTGAACGAGGGAGGGAATGACTTGATGTCGGTCATAAGATTCCTGAAAACGATTTCATGGCTGTGCAAGCATTAGACCTGATGGGCGGGGCCATGTCAATCATTTACAGGGGAGGGTAGTGCGAGGGCTATGCCTCGCACTGGAGGAAGGGATTAGCGGTACTGCTCGAAATTGGCTTCGTAGTCGGCGAAGTTATCGTCCAACATCTTCTTGAACTGCTCCAGGAAGTATTCCTTGGCTTCGTCCTTTTTCGCCACGAAGGTGTCGCGGTCGGTGTTGGCGCGGGCCAGCAGGTAGGTGTTGTAGCGGGCTGCTGCAAACATCATGCTGGCGCCGACCAGCTGGAAGCTGCCCGGATTGGTTTTTTCCTGCTCGTTTGCCTGGGAGATGAAGTGGTCGGTCGTTTCCCAGAACTTCTGGTCTTCGTTTTGCTTGTCGCTCATGGTCGCTGCAAGAAAGTTACGTTGAAAACCCGAGATAATGCCACGAATAAGGGAAGCCCGTAATAAAAAAACCGGGCGCTGGCCCGGTTTTCATTGTTTAGTTCGCTATGAAGCGCTGGGGGATCTCTATACCGCCGGAGCTGGCCGCCTCCGCATAGGAACGCAACTCGCTGATGGCCGCGTCCAGGTGCTCCTGGCTGGGATTTTCCTGGAAACCTTTGATGCATTCGTTAAGAGACGCTACTTTCCTGCTCCATTCGAGCCGATCAACCTTGCTCATGATTACTACCTCCCTCACAAACATATTCTTGAGGAGATCAGTATCTATCCGCTAGCGCCTGGCGCTCCGTGCGCTAGCGCACATAACGCTGAGCAAGCTCAACGGAGTACGCTGCGCAGGAAAAGGTCGACACCCAGCTCGATCTGCTCGCGGCCGCCGTCCATGCCAATGCCGCAGCGCGATTCAAACAGGAAACGCTTTAGCTGGTCGCCGGTGATGCAATTCAGCAAATGAACGGGCAGCCGCTCCTCTGGAACGTCATCCCGAATCTGGGCGCGGATATCGGGGCGGGAGAAGAAGCGCGCCAGCATTTCGCGCGTCTGGCGCGGACCGGCATCGAAGAAGGCTTCCGCCAGTTCCGGATTGTGATGAGCTTCGGCAATCACGATCTGGTACATGCCGATCGCGCCAGGAGAGGACACCAGCTGGTTAAAGCAGTCGGCAAAATCCACCAGGATGTCGCGGATCGGCTGCTTGCTGTGCTCCATATCTTCCATCTTGGCAAAGTATTCTTCCTTGCGCTGCATGATGAGCGCCTTGAAGAGGCCGGCTTTGCCGCCGAACTTCACATAGATGGTGCGCACGGCGACGCGGGCTTCGCGCGCGATCAGTTCCAGGCTGCACTTGCTGTAGCCCTTTTCATGGAACAAATCACCGGCGGTATTCAGCAAATCCTGCAGACGTGCCTCGGCTTCGCTGGCGCGTGGCCGGCCTGCCTTGACGACTGGTTCGTCTTCGGTGGGTTCTAGTTGCTCGGGAGACATCATTTGGTTCATGGCTTAATACATTCGAGCGTATCAGATGGGGGAACTTTATTCCAATTCAAAATGAAATGCAATCGTTTCATTTCTTGACTTTAGTCAGAGAGTGGCGAATAATGCACATCACCCATTTCATTTCCTGGAGAATGGCATGTCCCAGCACAACCCAGCAGAACAAAAAGTGCTTAGCGCGGTTCCCCCCGCCGCGCCAGCCACCCCGGCTCCGGCCGCAACCCCTCCGAACCGCCGCGTGATCGTGGTGGCGGGCCTGATCGCCCTGGCTGCGCTCGTGGCTGGCGGCCGCATGTGGTATCGCAGCGCTCACTTCGAAGAAACGGACAATGCTTATGTGTCCGGCCACGTGCATCCGGTGTCCACCCGTATTGCCGGTGTGGTATCCAAGGTCCTGATCGACGATAACCAGCTGGTGAAAGAGGGCGACGTGATCGCCGAGCTGGACCCGTTCGACCAGCAAGTGAAAGTGGACCAGATCAAGGCGCAGATCGCCGCGACCGAGCAGCAAGTGGTGCAGGCCGACGCGCAAGTGGCTCAGGCCAATGCCTCGGCCAGCGCCGCCACCGCGCAGATCGCCCAATCGCAGGCCAACCTGCTGCGCGCTTCGCAAGACGCAGAACGTTACAGCCAGCTGTACACCAGCCAGATGAAGGCTGTGTCGAAAGCTGAACTGGATGCCGCTACTGCAGCGCGCACCAGTGCTACCGCCGACGTCACCGCCCGTAAGGACAGCGCCGCCGCCGCCAAGGCGCAGATCGCCGCTGCCGCTTCGGCGCGCGATGTGCTGAAGGCGCAGATCAATGTGCTGAAGGTACAGCTGAAAGACGCCGAACAGCAGCTGGCGTACAACAAGATCCTCGCGCCGGTGACTGGCCGCATCGGCAAGCGCACCCTGGAAGTGGGCCAGCGCGTCCAGCCGGGCCAGCAGCTGACCGCTATCGTGCAGGATGATGTGTGGGTTGTTGCGAACTTCAAGGAAACCCAGCTCTCCACCATGAAGGTCGGTCAGGAAGTGAATCTGTCGGTTGATGCAATTCCGGGCAAGGAACTGGTTGGCCGCGTGGACAGCTTCTCGCCGGCATCCGGCGCGCAGTTCGCGCTGCTGCCGACCGATAATGCGACCGGCAACTTCACCAAGATCGTGCAGCGCGTGCCTGTGAAGATCACGCTGAAGCCGGAAGACATCAAGGCCTATTCGGGCCGCCTGGTGCCGGGGATGTCGGTGGTCGCCGAAGTGTCGATCAAGTCCGCTGAGAAGTTCGCACATTAAAAGGGGCATTGCATGAGCAACCCTACAATGCCGCAGCCGCCCAGCGGCCCGGTCTCGGCCCGCACATGGATTGCGGTTGCCGCGGGCATGCTTGGCGCCTTCATGGCGGTGCTGGACATCCAGATCACCAATGCCTCGCTGAAGGACATCCTGGGCGCGCTGAACGCCACCCAGGAGGAGGGCTCGTGGATTTCCACCGCCTACCTGATCGCCGAGATCATTGTGATTCCGCTGACCGCACTGCTGACGCGCACCTTCTCCATGCGCGGCTACATGATGGGCACCACCGGCCTGTTCCTGCTGTTCTCGACGCTGTGCGGCGCGGCCTGGAACCTGCCAAGCATGATCGCCTTCCGCATGATGCAGGGCTTCACCGGCGGCGCGCTGATTCC
Source organism: Pseudoduganella sp. RAF53_2 (assembly GCF_052113985.1). NCBI lineage: Bacteria > Pseudomonadati > Pseudomonadota > Betaproteobacteria > Burkholderiales > Oxalobacteraceae > Pseudoduganella > Pseudoduganella sp. RAF53_2. The sequence continues at coordinate 3,254 of NZ_JBFRDW010000559.1, forward strand.
GATGGCGATGACCCTGGTGATGGCCAAGCTGCCGCCGTCCAAGCGCGCAGTCGGCATGGCCATCTTCGGCCTGACCGCAACGTTGGCACCCTCCATGGGGCCGACCCTGGGCGGTTATCTGACCGAACTGTATGGCTGGCCGTCGATCTTCTACATCAACTGGGTGCCTGGCATCCTGCTGATTTCCGGCGTGGCCTATGGCCTCGACAAGGAAAAGCGCCAGCTGGACCAGCTGTTCAACTCCGACTGGCTGGGCATCGGCTTCATGGCGCTCGGCCTGGGCAGCCTGACCGTGTTCCTGGAAGAGGGCAATACCAAGGATTGGTTCGACTCGACCTTCATCGTCACCTTCGCCGCCCTGGCCATCGTCGGCTTGCTGGGCTGGGTGGTAACCAGCGCGATGCGCGAGCATCCTTTCGTGAACCTGCGCCTGTACGGCCAGCGTAATTTCCTGGTGGCGACGGCGCTGTCGGCGGTGATGGGCATGGGCCTGTATGGCTCGTCCTTCCTGCTGCCGCTGTACCTGGGCCAGATCGCGGGCTATTCGCCAATGCAGATCGGCGAAGTGATCATGTGGGCGGGCTTGCCGCAACTGTTCATCATGCCGGTRGTGGCGCGCTTGTCGCAGAAGATCGATAACCGCATCCTGTGCTCCTTCGGCCTGCTGCTGTTCGGTGCCTCCTGCATCATGAATGCCTATATGGATGCGAGCACCGGCTACGACCAGCTGCTGTGGTCCCAGGTGGTGCGTGCGCTGGGCCAGCCTTTCGTGATGCTGACACTGTCGAACTTCGCGATGAACGGCATCGATATGAAGGACACGCCTTCCGCTTCGAGCCTGTTCAATATGACGCGTAAC
>NZ_JBFRDW010000560.1:0-4112 GCF_052113985.1 Pseudoduganella sp. RAF53_2
GCTGTGCAACGTCTTCGGCTACCTGGCCAGCTATCTGTTCCCTGCGCCGGACCAGTCGCTGGCCGGCCTCACCATCTACGCAGACACCCCATCGAGAACCGAGGAAGATCATGACCGGCAAACGTCCACCCACTTATGACACCCGCACCGTGCCGGCGAAAGAGCCGAAGCACTGGGACACGCCGCTGCCGCACACCTTGCCGGCCCATCTGCCCACGCCGGGCAAGTCGCCGGATTGGCCTTACATCAATATCGGCAAGTGGAGGATCGACGTCAACAACTATGCCGACAGCTGGCGCAAGGAACTGACGATCTGGCGCCACGAACACAAGATCCGCGCGGGCTATGACGGCTCGCGCTACGACCGCCCGGAGCTGGCCTGGTCGCAGCGCAATTTCGTGCACACGCAGATGATGGTGGAGGACCGTTACTTCTACGATCCAGTCAAAGGTGAGTACACGGTGGACCGTTATCTGGACGATCTGGAAAAGCGCTTCGGCGGCATCGACAGTGTGCTGATCTGGTACGTCTATCCGAACATCGGCATCGACAACCGTAACCAGACCATGCTGGCCAGCGATATGCCGGGCGGCCTGGATGGACTGAAAAAGGCGGTGCAGGCTTTCCAGAAGCGCGGCGTGCGCGTGTTCCTGCCGACTATGCCGTGGGATAACGGCACCAGGCCGGAAGGCATGGAAGACTGGGACGCGGTGACCGGACTCGCGGTGCAACTGGGCGCCGACGGCGTGAACGGCGACACCTACAATGGTGTGCCGCGTGTGTATGCCGATGTGTCGGACAAAGCCAATCGCCCCATGATTTTCCAGCCCGAAGGCTCGCTGACCGCGGACGAAGCGCTGCAATGGAATCAGCAAACCTGGGGCAAGGCGTCGACGGACACCATACCTGCCGTGAGCAAGGTGAAGTGGCTGGAGTCGCGCCACATGGTCAATCTGGAAAACCGCTGGTGCCGCGACCGCACCGACGATTTCCAGTACATGTTCTTCAACGGCGTGGGCTATACGGCCTGGGAAAACGTGTGGGGTATCTGGAACAAGTTTACGGACCGCGATGGTGAAGCGCTGCGCCGTATCGCCACCATCTACCGCCAGTTCCCGGAGCAGCTGGTCAGCCCAGGCTGGGAACCGTATGCGATGGCGCTGCAGCAGAACGTGTTCGCCAGCCGCTTCCCGGCCGATGGCGTCACGCTGTGGACGATTGTGAACCGCAATGAATACGAAGTGAACGGCGAGCAGCTGGTGGTGCCGCATACCGAGGGCCGCAGCTATTACGACGCCTGGAATGGCGTGCCGCTCACGCCGCGCCTGCAGGGGCTGGGCGAAGGCGCGACCGCGACCTTTGATCTGACGCTGGAAACCAAGGGTTTCGGCGCCATCGTCGGTGTGGATGCCGGTGTCAGCGTGGCGGGCATGGATGATTTCCTGCACAAGATGTCGGACATGGCGAGCGCACCGCTGCGCAGCTTCTCCGGTTCCTGGAAGCCGCTGCCGCAGAAGATGATCGATATTGCGCCGACTGCCACCGCAGGCGAAGCGCCGGAAGGCATGGTGGCCATCCCCGCTGGCGATTTCGACTTCGTGGTGACCGGCATTGAAGTTGAGGGCTATACCTGGGCCAGCATGGACTTCCAGTATCCGTGGGAGAGCATCGGCCGCCGCGCGCACCGCCGCCGCATGGCGATGAAGCCGTTCTACATCGATAAGTACAACGTCACCAATGCCCAATTCAAGAAGTTCCTGGACGCCAGCGGCTACGCGCCGCGCGATGCCCACAACTTCCTGAAGGACTGGGACAACGGCGCGCCACGCAAGGGCTGGGAAAACAAGCCAGTGACCTGGGTCAGCCTGGAGGATGCGCGTGCCTATGCCGCCTGGGCCGGCAAGCGTTTGCCGCATGAATGGGAGTGGCAGTACGCGGCGCAAGGCACCGACGGCCGCCTTTACCCGTGGGGCGATCAATGGAACGGCAACGTGGTGCCGCAGCAGAACACCGGCCGCGAATTGCTGCCGCCGGATGATGTCGATGCGCACCCTGAAGGCGCCAGCCCGTTCGGCGTGATGGATCTGGTGGGCAATGTGTGGCAATGGACCAGCGAATTCGAGGACGAGCACACGCGCGCGGCGGCGCTGCGCGGCGGCAGTTCGTATATTCCGCAAAGCTCGCACTGGTACTTCCCGCAGGCGCATCGGCTGGACCAGCATGGCAAATACCTGCTGATGGCGCCGTCGAAAGACCGCTCCGGCATGCTGGRCTTCCGCTGCGTGGTGGATGCGGCCTGATATGGAAGCGATTGTCCGTTTTCCATCGCCAGCGCAAGTCCAGCTGCAAGGCTTGCTGGGCGACGCGCTGCAGGCCAACCTGAATGGCCGCCTGTCGCATTTCATCGAGGATGAACATAGTCCGGCCATCGCGCTTTTTGGCGCAGAGCACAAGTGCTGCAATCACGAAGGCGACTGGTATGGCGAGCATGCGGGAAAATGGCTGTATGCGGCAGCGCGCGCGGCCAGCCGAAGCGCCGGGCATCCGCTCGCATCGCATGTGCTGCGGGTGGCGGACTTTCTGGTGGCGCAGCAGGAGGAGGACGGCTATCTGGGTAATTACGCGCCGGAGCGCCGCTTCATGCACAAGCAGCCGCGCGGACCGCGCACCTGGGATGGGGCACCCGGCCAGCGTACCTGGGATATCTGGACGCACAGCTATCTGATCATCGGTCTGCTGGAAGTGCACAAATACTTCCCTGAGCCGCGTTATCTGAATGCCGCGCGCTTCATCGGCGACTTGTGCCTGCAAGCGCTGACGCAAGGTGGCGTCGATATCACGGAGCTGGGCAATCATCACGGCATGTCCGCCACCATCCTGCTCGATCCTGCGGTGGAGCTGTATCTACGCACTGGCGAGGCGCGCTATCTTCAGCTGGCGGAATTGATCGTGCAGCAGGCGGACGCGCGCCCCGAACTGAATCTGCTGACGCAGGCATTGAAGGGCGCCGACGCGGCGGAAATCGCCACCGGCAAGGCCTATCAGCTGTGCTGGAATATGGTCGGCCTGGCCAAGCTGCACCGGGCCACCGGCAAGCCGGCATATCTCGACGCCGTGCGCAAGGTCTGGCATAGCGTTCACGAATATCATCTGAGCCTGGGCGGCGGACCCTGGGGCGGTATCGCGCATCGTTCGCGCGAAGTGTTCAATCATCATGGCGCCTTCTCGCCATACGGCTATATCGAAACCTGCTCCACGCTGGCGTGGATGCAGATGAACCGCGAACTGCTGGCGATCACGGGCGAGGCGCAATACGCAGAGGAGATTGAGCGCTCGGCCTACAACGATCTGCTGGGCGCGCAAGCGCCAAACGGCGAGGACTGGTGTTACTACATTTTCCCGAACGGACGGCGTGTCTACACGACGTACTGGCGCTGCTGCAAATCGAGCGGCGCCATGGCGCTGGAGGAGCTGCCCGGCGTGACGTATGCCTTGCGCGGCGCTGACGAAATCGCAATCAATATTTATGGGCCGGGCGAGGCCACGCTGGCGACTGCCGCTGCCGGCAATGTGCGGCTGGTCCAGCACACGGCGTATCCTGCGGACGGCGCTGTGCGCATCAGCGTCCAGCCAGAACGCGCGGGGCGCTTTGCGCTTGCGCTGCGCATTCCTTCTTGGGCGGACGGCGCATCGGTGCGCGTGAATGGCGCAGACGGCGAGGCATGGATGGGCGCGAACGCCGCCGGGGCAGAAGCCGGCGGCTACCTTTGCCTGGAGCGCGAGTGGCGCGCTGGTGATGTGGTCGAATTGTCGCTGCCGATGGTGCCAACCCTGCATCGCAAGCTAAGCCAGAACACGCAGGAGTCGCGCGCTCCGGACGGTTCGCCCGTCGCGCAGCAGGTCATGCGCTACGAGTACGCGGCCATCACGCGCGGCCCGCTGGTGTTTGCCACGGGGCTGATCGACGGCTTCAAGATGGAGGAAACGGTGATTCTGGCCGACGGTCCGCTGCTGGAGATGGCGCCCGAAGCACTGCCCGAAGGCGCGAATGGTCCGGCCATCCGCCTGAAGCTGGCGTCGCGGCCGGACCTGGTGTTCGTGCCTTACTACGA
>NZ_JBFRDW010000561.1:0-4100 GCF_052113985.1 Pseudoduganella sp. RAF53_2
GTCGGGTAGCAGGCGGCAATTTCCTCGGCGCCCAGCTGGTTCTGGTCGACACGGGCGCGCCAGGCGGCCAGGTGGACCACGGCGGCCAGGGCGTTGTCTTCCGGGGCCGGGAAGGCGGCGATCGTCTCGGAGAACACTTCCGGGAACTTCCAGCGACGGGCCAGTTCGGCGCCCACGTCGGCGAAGCTGTAGCCGAAGGAAGCCATTTCGGCATCCAGGCGGCGCGAATCCATCGGACCGGCGATCTTATCCAGCTGCATGGCCTGCTCCGGCATGGCGGCGTGGATCACCAGCTGGCCAATGGCGTGCATCATGCCGATGGTGAAGGCGAGGTCGGTGTTCTGTTTGGTCTGGCGGGCAATCCATTTGGCGCCAACGGCGGTGCGCAGGCTGTAGCGCCAGAACTGGCGCAAGTCGAGGCCCGGCACCGTCTTGAAGCCGGATACCAGACCGGAGCTGATGACCAGGGTACGCACGGTCACGAAGCCCAGCATCAGGACCGCGTCTTCCACCGTGCCGATGCTGCGCGAAACGTGGTAGTAGGCGGAGTTGGCCAGACGCAGCAGCTTGGCGCTCAGGACCGGGTCGGTGGAGATTTTCTTGGCAATGTCTTCGGTCGAGACACTGGCCTTGTCGAAGCTGCTGATCAGTTCATCGACGACTTTGGGCGCTGTTGGCAGGGCGGTCGGGTGCTGGAACAGGGCTTCGAGTTTCATGGATATCTCCCAGAGTGATTTTGGATGTTGCCTCAGGTGAACTATATAGCGATTCCATCCGGGTTGGGACACAATTTGCGCGGCCAGTCCCCGGATTCTGCATTCTGTCGCATCGCTGTCGCGTTTTCCCGGCTGAGCCGTTACAGTCCACCCTGGCTCACCACGCCATCAATTTTTAAAACTACAAGGGACCAAACATGCAAGTTTCCTTCCGTTGGACGCCGATCACGAGCGCCATTACCCTGGTGCTGTGCGGCGCCACCCTGGCTCTGACCCCGGCGATTGCGCGGCAAACCGCTGCGCCGCAAGCCGCGCCGGCCGCAGCCGTCCTGCCGGGCGACGACTTCTTCGCCTACGCCAATGCCGACTGGCTTTCCAAGAATGAAATCCCGGCCGACAAAGGCACCTGGAGCTCCTTCGGTGCACTGGCCGATGCCACCAACCAGCGCATTGCGCAGCTGATCGACGAACTGGGCGCCAAGTCGCCGTCCGGTGACGCGCTGCGCGTGTCCAGCTATTACAAGAGCTTCATGGACGAAGCGGGCATCGAAGCCAGGGGCGCCGCCGTGCTGAAGCCATCGCTGGACAAGATCGCCGCCATCAAGGACAAGGCCGGCCTGACCCGCGCCCTGGCATCCACCGTGCGCGCCGACGTCGATCCGCTGAATTCCACCAATTTCCAGACCGAAAACATCTTCGGCGTGTGGATCGCGCAAGGCCTGAACGACTCCGACCACTACATGCCGTACATCCTGCAGGGTGGTCTGGGCATGCCGGACCGCGCCTACTACCTGGAAGAGAACGAACACATGGGCCGCCTGCGCACGGCCTATCAGGCGCACATCGCCGCCATGCTGAAGCTGGCCGGTTTCTCCGAGCCGGAAGAGCGCGCCGCCCGCATCTTCGCGCTGGAAAAGCGCATCGCCCAGTCGCACGCAACCCGCGAAGATTCGGCGGATATCCAGAAGGCTAACAACGTCTGGTCCGATAAAGACTTCGCCGCCAAGGCGCCGGGCATGGACTGGAAGGCCTTCTTCCACGCCGCCGGCCTGGACAAGCAGAAGAAGTTCACCGTCTACCATCCGACCGCCGTTGTTGGTGCGGCTGCCCTGGTGCAGGACGTGCCGCTGCAGGACTGGAAAGACTACCTGGCCTTCCATACCGTGAACCACGCCGCGCCGGTGCTGCCGAAAGCCTTCGTCGACCAGCGCTTCGAGTTCTACGACAAGTCCCTGTCCGGCGTGCAGCAGCTGTCGCCGCGCTGGAAGCGTGGCCTGGCTTCGCTGAACAACACCCTGCCTGACGCTACCGGCAAGATCTATGTCGAGAAGTATTTCCCGCCTGAGGCGAAGAAGCGCGTGCAACAGATGGTGGCCAATATCGTGCAAGCCTTCCATCAGCGCATCGACAAACTGGACTGGATGGCGCCAGCCACCAGGAAGGAAGCGCAGGAGAAGCTGCGCACCCTGTACGTGGGCGTGGGCTATCCGGACAAGTGGACTTCCTACAATGGCCTGAACATCAAGCTGGGCGACGCTTTCGGCAACCTGGATCGTTCGGAAGAATTCCACTACAAGCAGGAACTGGCCAAGCTGCACCAGAAAGTCGATCCGACCGAATGGTGCATGCCGCCGCACCTGGTGAATGCGGTGAACATGCCGCTGCAGAACGCGCTGAACTTCCCGGCCGCGATCCTGCAGGCGCCGTTCTTCGATATGTCCGCCTCCGACGCGCATAACTACGGCGCAATTGGCGCGGTGATCGGCCACGAAATCAGCCACAGCTTCGATGACCAGGGCGCGCAGTTCGACTCCAAGGGCCATCTGCGTGACTGGTGGACCAAGGCTGACGGCGAGCACTTCCAGAAAGCTGCCGGCGCATTGGTGGCGCAGTACAACGCGTACGAGGCATTCCCTGACCTGCACCTGAACGGCCAGCTGACCCTGAGCGAAAACCTGGCTGACCTGGCCGGCCTGTCCGCTTCGCTGGACGCTTACCACGCATCGCTGGGCGGCAAGCCTGCGACCATGGAAGGCGACCGCGAATTCTTCCAGGGCTTCGCAGCCAGCGAGCGCAGCAAGCAGCGTGAAGCATCGCTGCGCCGCCAGGTCGCCACCGACGGCCACTCGCCAGGCAAATGGCGCACCTACACCGTGCGTAATATCGACGCATGGTATCCGGCCTTCGACGTGAAGCCAGGCCAGAAGCTGTACCTGACGCCTGAACAGCGCGTGCGCGTCTGGTAAGCTGAGGGGATGGACGATATCGAGCAGATTACCCGGCGCACGCTGGAGCACTACGAACGCAATGCCCAGGCCTTTTTGGAGGGCACGCGCGATCATGATGTCAGCCAGAATGTGTCGGCCCTGCTCGGTGCGATTGAGGGAGCGGCGCCGTTCCGCATCCTCGACCTTGGTTGCGGCCCCGGCCGCGATCTTCGGACGTTCAAGGCCATGGGCCACGAGCCCATCGGCATCGATGGCGCCGCCCATTTCGTCGAGATGGCGCGGCGCTGGAGTGGCTGCGAGGTCTGGCATCAGGATTTCGTCAACCTGCAGCTGCCGCCCGAACACTTCGACGGCATTTTCGCCAACGCTTCACTTTTCCACGTGCCCAGCGCAGCTTTGCCGGAAGTGCTGAAGCGCCTGCAGGCCGCGCTGAAACCGCGCGGCGTGCTGTTCAGTTCCAATCCCCGCGGGCACAACGAAGAAGGCTGGAACGGTCCCCGTTACGGCAGCTATTACGACTACGCGAGCTGGGAAGCCTATTGCATCGCGGCAGGCTTTGAACCCGTCCATCACTATTACCGTCCGGCAGGGCTACCGCGCGAACAACAGCCATGGTTGGCCAGCGTTTGGCGCAAGTGTTAGATCCCGAACGGATGGAAACAATTCCGGTTCGTATGATTTCCTCTCAGCTTAACTAAAGGAGAGCAATCATGAACAAGGACCAAATCAAGGGTAAGGCCAAGGAAGTGGGCGGCAAGATCCAGGAAGAGGCAGGCGAACTGGTCGGTAGCTCGAAGCAGCAAGCCAAAGGCATGGCAAAGCAGGCCGAAGGCAAGCTGCAGAAGAAAGTGGGCGATGCCCGCGAAGCTGTCGATGACGCAACCGATGACCTGATCGAGCGCGGCAACCGTCAGGGTCGTCCTTAATCAATCGCGATCCGGCGCGCCCAGCGGGAAGAAATGCCTGTAGGGGCGCGCCTCATCCACGGCGCGTTTGAACGACGGGCGCGCCATCAGCCTGTTCCGATACGCAATCACATTGGCGAACTTCGGATCGATCCGGTGCGTCCAGTCCGCATAGAACAGGAAAGGACCGGCGCCGCAGTCGGCCATACTGAATGCCTCCCCAGCCGCCCAGGTGCGGCCCTCCATATGCT
>NZ_JBFRDW010000562.1:0-4097 GCF_052113985.1 Pseudoduganella sp. RAF53_2
GTACATGAGGACTTCGTATTCCAGGGTCCAGAGCGAACCATTCACGGCACCCGGGAAAGGATTGTCTGCAAACACCCCGGGCAACGATGTGCCGCCCAATCCCATGCCGGCTTCTCCGATATAACTCCAGGTGGCGGCAGCGGAAAAATACCGGCCAGTGGCAGAACGGTTACGGCAGGCCCCAATACGAGGGCGCTCAGTAACGCCAGCACCAGCAGYCCGGGGAAAATGCGCAAGGCACGCCGCGCCAGGAATCGTAAGCCGTGCGAATCGGATTCCCAGCTTTGCGCAACGAGAAATCCGCTGATGCCAAAAAACACCGCGACAGCCAATCGTCCCCAGGTCAGGCCGGGCAGCGGCTCCGGCTCCGGGAGCCCAAGCAACGGGAAACTATGGCTGTACAAAACGGCTGCCGCCGCCGTCATGCGCAGAACGTCGAACGCGTTGTCATGGGCTTTTTCGTTCATGGTCAGCACCGCGCGGCGATGTCAAATTTCCAATATAGTCAGCACGGGCTAACCCAGCAAGAACATCGTGTTCAGATTGACATAAACACCTCACTGACATATAGTCCCGAGTCTTGATCGGGAGAGCGCAGAACTGTCTGCCGCCGAAGGGGCACCACCCAAAAACTCTCAGGCAAAAGGACCTGTCAAGGGGCTGCAACGGCAGCTCAAACTCTGGAGAGCGGCTGCATAAGGCAGCCCACCGAAGGGGCGTGCGGGATTATCTTCCCGCTATCTCTCAGGTACCAAGGACAGAGGGGTAGGCGTATCTATGTTCAGTTAACCCTACTCTTTTCGGCACCGAGGTACCATGACGCTCAACGCAACCCCACTCAACAACGCTCACCGTGCCCTCGGCGCCCGTATGGTCGACTTCGGCGGCTGGGACATGCCTGTTAACTACGGCTCCCAGATCGAAGAACACCACGCAGTGCGCACCGACGTCGGCATGTTCGACGTGGCCCACATGTGCGTTGTGGACGTCAAAGGCGCGAATGTGCGCGGCTTCCTGCGCGGCCTGCTGGCCAACAACGTCGACAAGCTTCAGGTTTCCGGCAAGGCGCTCTATTCCTGCATGCTGACCCCGGAAGGCACCGTGATCGACGACCTGATCGTCTACTTCTTCACCGAAGACTGGTTCCGCATCGTCGTCAACGCCGGCACCGCCGAAAAAGACGTGGCCTGGATGCAGAAGCAGAACGAAGCCACCAAGGCCGGCCTGACCATCACCCAGCGCCGCGACGGCGCCAATGCAATGGCCCTGATCGCCGTGCAAGGCCCGAACGCCCGCGCCAAGGTGTGGGACGTGATCCCGCAATCGAAAGACGCCACCGCTGAAATGAAGCCATTCAATGTGGCCCTGGTACCTGGCACCGCCTTYGGCGAAGCCATGGTGGCGCGCACCGGCTACACCGGCGAAGACGGCTTCGAAATCGGCGTTCCTGCCGATCAGGCAGAAAAGCTATGGAATGCACTGGCCGCAGCTGGCGTGAAGCCGGCAGGCCTGGGCGCGCGCGACACGCTGCGCCTGGAAGCCGGCATGAATCTGTACGGCTCCGATATGGACGAAACCGTGAACCCGCTGGACGCTGGCCTGGCATGGACCATCGACCTGGTATCCGAGCGCGACTTCATCGGCAAAGCAGCCCTGCAAGCCAAAGGCCAGAACCAGCAGTTCCTGGGCCTGATCCTGCGCGAAAAAGGCGGCGTGCTGCGCTCGCACCAGAAAGTGATCGCCGCCAATGGCGATACCGGCGAAATCACCTCCGGCACCTTCTCCCCGACCATGCAGCAGACCATCGCGCTGGCGCGCCTGCCAATGAGCGTGCAAGTGGGCGATACCGTGCACGTCGAAATCCGCGACAAGAAGCTGGCCGCAAGCGTCGTCAAGCTGCCTTTCGTGCGCAACGGTAAAATCCTCGCTGCCTGACCCGAACAACAACCCAACTGGAGCCACAATATGAGCAACATTCCTGCAGACCTGAAGTACACCGAGTCCCACGAGTGGGTACGCGCTGAAGCTGACGGCACCGTCACCGTAGGCATCACCGAATACGCGCAGGAAGCGCTGGGCGACATCGTGTTCGTCGAACTGCCGAAAGTCGGCAACACCTACACCGCCGGCGACGACTGCGCCGTGGTGGAATCGGTGAAAGCCGCTTCCGACATCTACGCTCCGGTCTCGGGCGAAGTGGTGGCAGTGAACGACGCCGTGGTGGCCTCCCCTGAGTCCATCAACGCCGACGCTTACGCCAACTGGATGTTCAAGATCAAGCCGTCCGATGCCAACGCCATCAACGGCCTGCTGGACGCTGACGCCTACGGCAAGACCGCCGGCTAATCACCGCATCAACGGGCCAGCCTGCGCGCTGGCCCTTCTTATTTTCGGCCTAGAGATTTCTTCACCATGACCCGCACCAGCCTTTCCCAACTTGAAGCCCGCGATGCATTCATCGCCCGCCACATCGGCCCGGACGCTGCAGAACAGCAGCAGATGCTCGACGTACTCGGCTACGCCACCCGCGCTGCGCTGATCGACGCCATCGTCCCACCGGGCATCCGCAACAAGAGCGCCCTGCCCCTCGGCCAGTTCTTCGAGCCGATGCCGGAACAGGAAGCGCTGGCCAAGCTGAAAGGCATCGCCGGCAAGAACAAGGTGCTGAAATCCCTGATCGGCCAAGGCTATTACAACGCCCACACTCCGGGCGTTATCGTGCGTAACATCTTCGAGAACCCAGCCTGGTACACCGCTTACACGCCGTACCAGCCTGAGATTTCCCAGGGTCGCCTGGAAGCCATTCTGAACTTCCAGCAAACCCTGATCGACCTGACCGGCATGGCCATCGCCAACTCGTCCATGCTGGACGAAGGCACCGCCGCTGCCGAAGCGATGACGCTGATCCAGCGCGTGGGCAAGTCGAAGTCGAACACCTTCTACGTCGCCAACGACGTGCTGCCGCAAACCCTGGAAGTGGTGCAGACCCGCGCCGAGCCGCTGGGCATCACCGTCAAGACTTTCGACCCGGCCGAACTGGCTGGCGTGACCGATGCCTTCGGCGTACTGCTGCAGTACCCAGGCGTGAACGGCGTTGTGCGCGACTACCGCGCCGCCGTTGAAGCAGTCAAGGCCACCGGCGCACTGGTGGTGGTGGCCGCCGACCTGCTGGCACTGACCATGCTGACGCCTCCAGGCGAATGGGGCGCCGACGTCGTCGTCGGTAACTCGCAGCGCTTCGGCGTACCGCTGGGCTTTGGCGGCCCGCACGCCGGCTACATGGCGACCCGCGATGAATACAAACGCTCCATGCCGGGCCGCCTGGTTGGCGTGACCATCGACCAGAACGGCAACAAGGCTTACCGCCTGGCGCTGCAGACCCGCGAACAGCACATCCGCCGCGAAAAAGCGACCTCCAACATCTGTACCGCACAGGTGCTGCTGGCGGTGATGGCTTCCATGTACGCCGTCTACCATGGCCCGCAAGGCCTGCATAACATCGCCAAGCGCGTGCACCGCTACACCGGCGTGCTGGCCGCATGGCTGCGCGGCGCCGGCTACGGCATCAACGAAACCTTCTTCGACACCCTGACCGTCAAGACCGACAAGGCCGACGCGCTGCACGCAGCCGCTGTCGCCGCCGGCATCAACCTGCGCAAGATCGACGCCCGCCACGTCGGCGTATCGCTGGACGAAACCTGCGACCGCTCGACCCTGGCCGCACTGTGGACCGTGTTCGGCAACGGCGCTGCCCAGCCGGACTTCGACGCCACCGAAGCGGCCGTGGAACGCAACTTCCCTGAGCAACTGGGCCGCACCTCGGCTTACCTGACTCACCCGGTCTTCAACCGCTACCACAGCGAAACCGAAATGCTGCGCTACCTGCGCTCCCTGGCCGACAAGGACCTGGCGCTGGACCGCACCATGATCCCGCTGGGTTCCTGCACCATGAAGCTGAACGCCACCAGCGAAATGATTCCGGTGACCTGGCCTGAGTTTTCGACCATCCATCCTTTCGCGCCGAACGACCAGACCGTGGGCTACCGCGAAATGATCGATCAGCTGGAAGCCATGCTGTGCGCCGTGACCGGCTACGC
>NZ_JBFRDW010000563.1:0-4072 GCF_052113985.1 Pseudoduganella sp. RAF53_2
GTGTGAGCCTGTCCGCACATGACCTGGTGAACCACGGCTTCGGTCCGGAGAGCGCGCTGTCGCATGATCACCTGCAGCGCCTGGACCGCATGCTGGCGGGCTTCTTCACCTACCTGGACAAGCGCATCGGCATGGACAATGTGCTGGTGGTGCTGACCGCCGACCACGGCTTCCCGAACGTGCCTGAATTCTCGTCCGGCACCCAGCATATCGAAGCGCAGCGTATCGATCCGAAAAAGCTGATCGGTGACCTGAATGCTTATCTGACGGGCAAATACGGCATCGACCAGATGGTCAACGCTTACGTAATGCCGAACATCCAGCTGAACTACCAGCAGATCGCAGCCGGCAAGCTGTCGCGCGAAGAAGTAGAGAACGTGGCCGCACGCTGGCTGCTGGCCCAGAAAGGCATCGCCGACGTCTACACCCGCACCCAGTTCGAAAACGGCGCAGTCGGCGGCACCCGCATCGCAACCCTGATGCGCCGTGCCTGGAACCGCGAGCGCTCGGGCGACCTGATGGTCGTCACCGATCCATACTGGTACTTCGGCAGCGGCACCAGCGGCACCTCGCACGGCGCGCCATACGCTTACGACACCAACGTGCCGCTGATGGTGATGGGCAAACAGTGGATCAAGCCGGGTGCCTACTCCCAGTACGCCGAAGTGGTCGACATCGCCCCTACCCTGTCCTTCCTGCTGCACGTGCGCCCACCARCCGGCGCCGAAGGCCGCGTCCTCACCGAAGCCCTCCGCTAATCCCTCATCCCTTGCGCTGCGCCAAAACGCGCAGCGTAAGTCAACGATAAAGTCATTTGCCTGTTCCCTCACAACAGGAGAGGCAAATGGCTTACGTATGCTCAGCCGCCGCCGACTTACAGGCGAAACCCATGGTCGGCAACCACCAATGTGTCGCACTTGTCCGCACCTACGCGGGAGCTCCCGTCACCCTCGCCTGGCATCAAGGCGATGCAGTAGTGGGCAATAGCGCTGTCAAGGTTGGCACTGCAATTGCGACCTTCGTCAACGGACGCTATCCAAACCGGAATCATGGCAATCATGCTGCTCTCTATATGGGTGACGGACTTGGCGGCATTTACGTCATGGACCAATGGAAGGGAAAGAAAAACGGGATAATCACCAAACGATTCATAAAGTCGCTAGGGCGCGACAAGCAAGGTAACTTTATCCGCCCGAGTAACAATGCTGACGCGTTCTCGGTGATCGAATGAACGCACGCTCAGTTTATGCAGGAATTGCATGCCTGGCGCCGGCATTGGCATGGCCAATTCCGGACATCGTTGAGTGCCCTCGTTCGCTGCCCGCGGAGGCGATCAGGTTGGCGCCTCCCGCAGGTTGGCAGTTTTATGCGGAATCACCGCTGTACCTGCACAGCGCGGCACCAATGGTCACTCCACCAGAGGGGATGGGCCACCTGGTGGAAGATGCAGTACGCAAGCGCAAAGGCGAAGAGACATTTGTTTATCGGCTTGATGGCCCTCTTCTGGAAGGCAAGTGGATTCAGTGCGCTTACGGCGAATATGGGCAGTTGACGCTCTCGCGCAGGTTGGATGACGATACGCAGCAATGCAGCGTCACTTATCGCAAGGGAGAAAAGGCCGGGGAGAACCGTATCACGATCCTTTGCGAATAAAAAAAACGGCCCCGAAGGGCCGTTGAAGTTGGTACTTGGGACAATCAGTTCTTGGACTGATCGACCAATTTGTTTTTGGCGATCCACGGCATCATTGCACGCAGTTTGGCGCCAACTTCTTCGATCTGGTGTTCCGCGGTCAGGCGGCGACGGGAAATCAGGGTAGGCGCACCAGCCTTGTTCTCCAGGATGAAGGACTTGGCGTATTCGCCGGTCTGGATGTCGCGCAGGCACTGGCGCATCGCTTCCTTGGTGTCCGCAGTCACCACGCGCGGACCGGTCACGTACTCGCCGTATTCCGCGTTGTTGGAAATCGAGTAGTTCATGTTGGCGATGCCGCCTTCGTAGATCAGGTCCACGATCAGCTTCAGCTCGTGCAGGCACTCGAAGTAAGCCATCTCCGGCGCGTAGCCAGCTTCCACCAGGGTTTCAAAGCCAGCCTTGATCAGTTCAACGGTACCGCCGCACAGCACGGCCTGTTCGCCGAACAGGTCGGTCTCGGTCTCTTCGCGGAAGTTGGTTTCGATGATGCCGGCCTTGCCGCCGCCGTTTGCAGATGCATACGACAGAGCGATATCACGCGCTGCGCCGGACTTGTCCTGGTACACAGCCACCAGGTGCGGCACGCCGCCACCCTGGGTGTAGGTGTTGCGCACGGTGTGGCCTGGGGCCTTCGGCGCCACCATGATCACGTCCAGGTCGGCGCGCGGCACAACCTGGCCGTAGTGCACGTTGAAGCCGTGCGCGAAGGCCAGCACCGCGCCCTGCTTGATGTTCGSCTCGACATTCTCCTTGTACACCTGGGCGATGTTCTCGTCCGGCAGCAGGATCATCACAACGTCGGCGGTCTTCACTGCCTCGTTCACTTCGGCGACCTTCAGGCCGGCCTTCTCCACCTTCTGCCAGGAGGCGCCACCGCGGCGCAGGCCGACGGTCACGTTGACGCCGGAGTCGGTCAGGTTCTGTGCGTGGGCGTGGCCCTGCGAACCGTAGCCGATGATGGCAACGTTCTTGCCTTTGATGAGGGAGAGGTCAGCGTCTTTGTCGTAGAAAACTTTCATGGTCATTCCTTGGTGTGAATTCGTCTAATTAAACTTTGAGGATGCGTTCGCCGCGGCCGATGCCCGAGCCGCCGGTACGGACGGTCTCCAGGATCGCAGCACGGTCAATCGCATCGATGAAGGCGTCCAGCTTCGATTTGGCGCCCGTCAGCTCGATGGTGTAGGTCTTTTCGGTCACGTCGATGATGCGGCCGCGGAAGATGTCGGCGGTGCGCTTCATTTCTTCGCGCTCCTTGCCGACCGCCCTCACCTTGATCAGCATCAGTTCGCGCTCGATGTGCTGGCCTTCGGTCAGGTCCACCACCTTCACCACTTCAATCAGGCGGTTCAGGTGCTTGGTGATCTGCTCGATGATGTCATCGGAACCGGTGGTCACGATGGTCATGCGGGACAGGGTCGCATCTTCGGTCGGCGCCACGGTCAGCGTCTCGATGTTATAGCCGCGAGCCGAGAACAGGCCTACCACGCGAGACAGTGCACCGGCTTCGTTTTCCAGCAGTACAGAGATAATGTGTCGCATGATTACAGGTCCTCCGAGCCAAGCAGCATTTCGGAGAGGCCCTTGCCAGCCTTCACCATCGGCCACACGTTTTCACTCTGGTCGGTAATGAAGTTCATGAAGACCAGGCGGTCCTTCATGCCGAACGCTTCTTTCAAAGCGCCTTCCACATCGCCCGGTTTCTCGATGCGCATGCCCACGTGGCCATAGGCTTCGGCCAGTTTCTCGAAGTCCGGCAGCGAATCCATATAGGACTCGGAGTAGCGCGAACCATAGTCGATCTGCTGCCACTGGCGAACCATGCCAAGGAAGCGGTTGTTCAGCAGGATGAWCTTTGGCGTCAGGTGGTACTGCTTGCAGGTGGCCAGTTCCTGAATGTTCATCTGGATCGAGCCTTCACCCGTGATGCAGGCCACGGTGGCGCCAGGGTTAGCCATCTGCACACCCATGGCATACGGCAGGCCGACACCCATGGTGCCCAGGCCACCGGAGTTGATCCAGCGGCGCGGCTTGTCGAACTTGTAGTATTGCGCTGCCCACATCTGGTGCTGGCCCACGTCCGAAGTGATGAAGGCGTCGCCCTTGGTGATGTCGAACAGCGACTCGACCACCTGCTGCGGCTTGATCACCAGATCCGAGGTCGCATAGGCCAGACAATTGCGGCCGCGCCATTCGTCGATCTGCGCCCACCACTTTTTCAGTGCCGGTGCATTCGGCTTGGCGTCGCCTGCGTCCAACTGGGACAGCAGTTCGATCAGCACATCCTTCACATTGCCGACGATAGGAATGTCGACCTTGACGCGCTTCGAAATGGAAGACGGGTCGATGTCGATGTGGATGATCTTGCGCGGGTTGGTGC
>NZ_JBFRDW010000564.1:0-4068 GCF_052113985.1 Pseudoduganella sp. RAF53_2
ACCAGCACCAGCGACGGCGGCACTAGCTGCGTGATGGTGCCCGATGCGGCCAGCACGCCGGTGGCGTAGCGCATGTGGTAACCATAGCGCATCATCACCGGCAGCGAGATCATCGCCATGGCGATCACCTGTGCCGCAACCGTGCCGGTAATCGCGCCGAGGATGAAGCCGACGATGATCACCGAGTAGCCCAGGCCGCCGCGAATGCCGCCGAACAGCTTGCCCATCGAATCGAGCATGTCCTCCGCGAGGCGGCACTTCTCAAGCACCGCGCCCATAAAGGTGAAGAAGGGAATCGCCAGCAGCAGATCGTTGGCCAGCACACTGCCGAAAATCCTTTGCGGCACCGCCTGCAGGAAGGGCACACCGAAGAAACCGTGCAGGATCGAGATCCCGCCGAAGAACAGGCCTACCGCCAGCAGCGAGAACGCCACCGGGAAGCCAACCAGCATGAACACAACCAGGCCGCAAAACATCAGCGGCGGCATCCACTCCAATGGAATCATTGCACGGGCCTTTCGTATTTGCTGTCCAGGTGCACCATGCCTTTCAGGGCGGCGATGCGCTTAATCAGTTCGGAAATGCCTTGCAGCGTCAGCAAGGCAAAACCGAGCGGGACCACAAACTTGATGGGGTAGCGTGCCAGTCCGCCGGAGTTGCTGGACTGTTCAAAAATCTGCCAGGAGGGGAGGAACAGCGAATACCACGAGAGCCACGCAAACAGAATGCAGGCGGGGAGCAGGAAGAAGATGATGCCGAAAATGTCGATCCAAAGCTGCTTGCGCTCGCTGACATGGCCGTAAATCAGGTCCACGCGCACGTGCTCGTTGCGCTGGAAGGTGTAGCTGGCGCCCAGCATCACGGCGGCGCCAAATAAATACCACTGCAACTCAAGCAGCCAGTTATTACTCCAGTCGAATCCGTAGCGGATCATGGCGTTGCTGGCGCTGATCACGCAGGACAGCAAAATCATCACATTCGCCAGCTGGCCGCTTCTGTAGCCGATCCGGTCCAGCCAGTGGGAAAAGCGCAAAAATCCTTGCATTGGCGGTGTCTCCACGCATTGTTTTATTGCAAGAATATTAGCTGATTATTTGCCGCGGGTCATAAAAAACCAGCGGCCCAAAAACAAGTGCCTGCCACGGCGTGGCAGGCACTAGCTTTACGCCTTGGGTTTCTGCGGATTACAACTGGCTGCGCACGCGTGCGATAGCAGCGCGCACCTGGTTCGGCGCGGTGCCACCGACGTGATCGCGTGCGGCCACGGAGCCTTCCAGCGTCAACACGGCAAACACGTCCTCGCCGATCAGCGGCGAAAAGGCGCGCRGCTGGTCCAGCGACATTTCCGCCAGATCGATCTTCAGGTCATCGCAAGCGCGCACGGCATGCGCCACAGCTTCGTGCGCGTCGCGGAACGGCAGACCCTTCTTCACCAGATAATCGGCCAGGTCGGTCGCCGTGGCGTAGCCCTGCAGCGCCGCTGCGCGCATCGCTTCCGGCTTGACGGTGATGCCGCCGGCCATGTCGGCGAAGATGCGCAAGGTATCGACCACGGTATCGACGGTGTCGAACAGCGGTTCCTTGTCTTCCTGGTTGTCCTTGTTGTAGGCCAGCGGCTGGCCTTTCATCAGGGTCAGCAGGCCCATCAGGTGGCCGTAGACGCGGCCGGTCTTGCCGCGCGCCAGTTCCGGCACGTCCGGGTTCTTCTTCTGCGGCATGATGGACGAGCCGGTGCAGAAGCGGTCCGCGATATCGATGAAGCCCACGCGCGGGCTCATCCAGATGATCAGTTCTTCGGACATGCGCGAAATATGCGTCATGATCAGCGAAGCGGCCGCGGTGAACTCGATCGCGAAGTCGCGGTCGGACACGGCATCCAGCGAGTTGTGGCAGACATCGTCGAAGCCCAGGGTCTTGGCGACGCGCAGGCGGTCGATCGGGAAGGTGGTGCCGGCCAGTGCAGCGGCGCCCAGCGGCAAGCGGTTCACGCGCTTGCGGCAATCGGCCATACGCTCGGCGTCGCGGCCGAACATTTCAACGTAAGCCAGCATGTGGTGGCCGAAGGTGATCGGCTGCGCCACCTGCATGTGCGTGAAGCCGGGCAGGATGGTGTCGGTGTTTTTCTCGGCCAGATCGACCAGGGCGCCGCGCAGCTGATTCAGCAGACCAGTGATATCGTCGATGGCGGAGCGCACGTACAGGCGGATATCGGTCGCGACCTGGTCGTTGCGCGAACGGCCGGTGTGCAGGCGCTTGCCTGCGTCGCCGACCAGCTCGGTCAGGCGCTTCTCGATATTCAGGTGTACGTCTTCCAGATCGAGCAGCCATTCGAAGGTGCCGGCATCGATTTCGCCGGAGATTTGCGCCATGCCTTTCTGGATGGCGTCACGGTCGGCGGCGGAAATGATGCCCTGTGCGGCCAGCATTTCGGCGTGCGCCAGCGAGCCCTGGATGTCGGCCTTGGCCATGCGCTTGTCAAAGAAGACAGAGGCGGTGTAACGTTTAACGAGGTCGGAGACGGGCTCCGAGAAGCGGGCCGACCATGCTTCGGCCTTTTTGGAGAATTGGTCTGTCATGATTGAATAGCTGCGGTTGGATTTAGACGATTATAAATTAGAGGAATGATCTGATGAAAAAGTTAGCAATTTCACTACTAATGCTGGCTACGGCGGGCAGCGCATTTGCGCAGCAGGCGCGGCCGACCGATGTGGGTAGTGTGGAGGGCGTGATCGGCGCGCTGTACGACACCATTTCCGGCCCCGCCGGCCAGCCGCGCGACTGGGACCGCCTGCGTTCCCTGTTCCGTCCCGATGGCCACATGATCGTTCAAAGCCCAACCAAGACCACGGTGCTGAGCGTGGAGGATTACATTGGTCGCGTCACGCCAGTGTTTGCCAAAGATGGTTTCTACGAATCGGAAATTTCGCGCAACACTGAGCAGTTCGGCCAGATCGCCCACGTGTTCAGCACTTACCAGTCGCGCCACGCGCCGGGCGACGCGGCGCCTTTCCAGCGCGGCATCAACAGCATCCAGCTCATCAATGACGGCCAGCGCTGGTGGGTGCAGTCGCTGGTATGGCAAGCGGAAACCGAGAAAYATCCTTTGCCTGACCGCTATCTGAAGAAATGACGTTCACCATCAGCACCGACAAGGCCCGCCTGGACGTGAGCCTGATTCACAACTTTCTCAGTAAGGAATCGGCCTGGGCTCAGAATATTCCGCTTGAAACTGTGCAACGATCCATCGAACATTCCTTATGCTTCGGCGGATTTGTTGACGGAAAGCAGGTTGCGTTTGCGCGCGTGGTGACAGACTACGCTACCTATGCCTATCTGGTGGATGTCTTCGTGTTGCAGGAATGCCGCGGGCGCGGCTACAGCAAACGCCTGATGGAAGCTGTCATCGCCCATGAAGGACTGCAAGGACTGCGGCGTTTTATGTTGGCGACCTCGACAGCCCACGCACTGTACGAACGCTTTGGTTTTACTCCGCCGTCGCGTCCGGCTACACTGATGGAAAGGTACTTCCCGGATGTTTACAAAAGAGACTCAGGATAGCGAACAGGAGTCCATTGTGAAGCTGCTCTCTCCCGCCGGCCTGGCGCGATTCGGGCTGGCGTTATTGGCGGCGCTCGGCCTGCCCACGCAGGGCAGGGAAGCGCCAAGATCTACGCCACCGGCGACCGGGCGCAGCAATCCTCCGCCCGCGCCCGCGCCTACGCCGGTTCCACCCGCGCCACCTGCGGCGCCTGAGCAGGTGCGCATCGTTGCGGGAGCAGTCAGTACCATGAGCAGCGGATCGGCAGCTATTGCCACCACCCCTATCGCAGCAACCCAGGGCTCCCTTGTCATCATCGGCGGCGGTTTGCGCGGCGACAATGCCGACGTGTGGCAACGCATCGTCAAGCTGGCCGGCGGACGCGGCGCCCACATCGCGGTCTTCCCTTCGGCCGCCGGCAATCCCGAGCGCTCGGCGCAAACCATCATCGGTTATCTGCGCAAATGGGGCGCGGACGCCTTCCTCGTCCCGGTCGCGATTCGCCTGGATGGCAGCGATTACCGCAAGGC
>NZ_JBFRDW010000565.1:0-4068 GCF_052113985.1 Pseudoduganella sp. RAF53_2
ACCCTGCAGACAGCTATTTACGTAAGAAATTAGCTGCATTTGTACGCGAAATCAGGATAGAACGCCTAAAATATTATTGGTTGCTAAACTGTCGTCTGAAATAAACAATTTTTCCTTTGTCATAATCTTGAAATGTTTGGCATGCAAGATACGCCCCGTCATTAACCTCAACTAGTAGGACAACAAGTGAAAAAACTGACTCTGGCAGCACTGATCATTGGCGGCTTGGCAGCACAAGCCCAAGCTCAATCCAACGTAACCATCTACGGTATCGTTGATGCAGGTTTCGTTGCCGAGCGTGGCGGCGTGAACGGTAGCGTCAACAAGGTGACCAGTGGTGTTGGCTCCGCATCCCGTCTGGGCTTCCGCGGCACTGAAGATCTGGGTGGCGGCGCATCCGCAATCTTCGTCATCGAATCCGGCGTGAAGATCGACACCGGTGAGCAAGACACCGCAGGTGTGTTCGCTCAGCGCCAGGCTTATGTTGGCCTGAAGAGCAAAGACCTGGGTTCCGTAACCCTGGGCCGTCAGTACACCATGCTGTATAACGCTCTGTCCCAAGTGATGGACCCGTTCGGCGCCGGCTACGCTGGTACCGCCAAGAACCTGTTCCCAACCGGCGGCGTGAACACCCGTACCTCCAACGCCATCGTGTATAACTCCCCATCGATGGAAGGTTTCAGCGTTGACGGTATGTACGCTCTGGGCGAACAGTCCGGCGACAACAGCGCTGGCCGCCAGTTCGGCCTGGGCCTGAACTACGCCAACGGCCCGCTGAACGCGCGCCTGGTGTACAACAACAAGAACAACGACGTTGCTGCTGTTGGCACCACCCCTGCCGTTGACAAGCCGACCGCCAAGAACACCCTGCTGGCTGTGAACTACGACTTCGGCGTTGCCAAGGCCTTCTTCGGTTACGAGCGTGACAAGGGCGCGGGCTCCGCTCCGATCCCAGTCGCTAACGCCTACGGCTTCAAAGTGGCGCCAATTTCGTCGAACGACTCCGACGAATGGCTGATCGGCACCACCGTGCCAGTTGGCTCGGGCAACATCGTCGCTTCTTACATCAAGAAGAACGACAAGCAAAACAACCAGGACGCAAATCAGTGGGGTCTGGGCTACCTGCACAGCCTGTCCAAGCGTACCACTGCATACCTGACCTACGCGAAAATCAAGAACAAGAACGGCGCCGGCTACACCGTTGGCAACAACACCGAGCCGGGTTCTGGCGACAAGGCATTCAATCTGGGCGTGAAGCACACGTTCTAATTGCTGCACCGCGGGCTRAAAGGCCCGCAACTCTCGAGGTGATTCATGATCTTTTTTGCGGGCCGCGTGCCCGCCATTTTTTTAAGAACCCACGGCAAAAAACAAGTGCCAGCCACATCGTGGCTGGCACTCGGGTTACGCCGTGGGTTTTTACATCTGCTTGAACAGGTGCAGGAAACTCCGGCTGACTTCCAGCTTGTCTGGACGGCCCTTGATCATGACCAGGTGGCGGCCGCGGATGTCACGCGTCACGCCTTCGATGGCGTTCACGTTCACCAGCGTGGCGCGGTGGATTTGCCAGAACAGCGACGGGTCGAGTTCATCGGCCAGATCGCGCACCGGTTTGCGGATCAAGGCTTCGAACTTTTCAGTCTGCACGCAGGTGTACTTTTCATCCGAGCGGAAGAACAGGATTTCTTCGACCGGAATCATGCGGATGTCCTGGCCGATGCTGGCCTGAATCCATTGCAGGTATTTCTGTTTTGGCTGGGCGATCTTCTCGGTCAGCTGGGACAGAATTGCCGTGATATTGGCATTCGCATCGGTGGAAGCGGCGGGCTTGTCCGCACGTGACTTCAAGCGCTCGACCGTAATCTTCAGGCGCTCCGGCTCAGGCGGCTTCAGCACGTAATCGACGGCGCCGCGTTCGAACGCTTCAACTGCGTAAGYGTCGTAGGCAGTCACGAACACCACCTGGCTCTTGTTGCCGATTTCGGCAGCGGCCTCCATGCCGGTCTTGCCGGGCATGCGGATGTCGAGGAATGTGAAGTCCGGGTTCAGCTCATCCACCAGCTCGATGGCTTCGTCTCCGTTCTTGGCTTCGCCAACGATTTCCAGTTCAGGCCAAACCTGGCCCAGGCGCATGCGCAGTTGGTCGCGCATTAAACGTTCGTCGTCAGCAATGATTGCAGTTGGCATGGTCTCTCAGTGGTTGAAAAACAGGTATCAATTATTCAACGATTTGCACTTCCGTGCAATCGCTATTGCTTCGCCAGTACATATGGCACTTCGATGATGGCGATGACGCCGCTGGGGAAGTTCGGTTCAATGCTCAGCGACGCCTTGTCGCCGTGCAGGAGCTTGAGGCGCTCGCGGATATTGGTCAGGCCCAGGCCGGTGCCGGTGCTGGGCTTGGCGCCAAAGCCCAGGCCGTCGTCGGTGACAGTGACGCGCAGCTTGTTGTGGGCGATGTCGCCGCGCACTTTCAGCGTGCCGCCTTCCGGCTTCGCTTCCAGACCGTGCTTGATGGCGTTCTCCACCGTGGATTGCAGCATCATCGGTGGGAAACAAGCGGTGCGCAGGCCTTCGGGGATGTCGAAATCGACGGTGAGGCGTTCTTCCATGCGCATTTTCAGCAGGGCGAGGTAGGCGGCGACCATGTCCGCTTCCTGGCCGAGGTTGGACATCAGCGAGGATTCGCGCATTTGCGGCAGCACCGCGCGCAGATATTTGATGAGGCTGCGCTGCATGGCGGAGGCGCGCGGCGGGTCGGTTTCGATCAGGTGTTCCACCGAAGCCAGCGTGTTGAACAGGAAGTGCGGCTCCACCTGGGCCTGCATCATCTGCATCTTGGCTTCGCTCAGCTGGCGCTGCATGGATTCGCGCTCGGCAGCGGCGGTTGCGGTCTGGGCTTCGGCTTCCGCTTTCTTTTTGCCGCCAACCAGGGCCTTGGTGGCGAACAGAGCCAGCAGCGCCAGGGTTACGAAGCTGGTGAACCAGGTCGATGCCTGCTTGTGATAGCGGGAGACTTTTTCTTCGGCGGCATTGTCGACGGCTTGTTCGAGCGCATTGGACAGCTCTTCGCCGATTTGAGGCGGCAGTTCGATGTGGACTTCTTCGCCCGGCATCGGCGCGGCCGGTGGGGCAGGGGCTTTCAAGCCTTTGCCTTTGCTCATTTTGCCTGTCATTGGAGCGGGCGGTGCTGGTGGGGCTGGCACTGCAGGCTCGGCTGGCTCGGCCGCCGGCTCTGCCGGGGCGGGGGCCTCGGCGCTAGCGCTGGCTTCGCTGGAATCGGTGGAGTCGTCGTCCTTAGGCTGTTCTTTCTTGATCTTGCCGGCGCGCGGGTTGAAGTGGATGCCGCTGTCGTCGATGGTGATATTGGTGTCCGCGCCTGCTTTCGGCCGCTTATGCGACTTCATGACCATTTCATCTTCCTGGCGCGGCGAGAACAGCTCCTCCTGCAGGATGGACGCGGCGATGAGCGAGAGTGCGGCAAACAGGAAGAACTTCCACCACGACAGCTGGGTCACCCAGTTGGCGGTCTTGTCGAAGCCGGCATGCAACCAGGCCAGGACAGTCTTCGCGGTATCTTGCACTTTTGGCTGAGGGAACATTCATGGCTTTCATCTTAAGTATGGTGCAAGTGTAGATAACCTGGCGCAAACCTGTCTATGGGAGTGCGACAGGATGCAGAAAAAGGGGAATGGAAGGAAGCCCTTGCGGACGCGCGATTCGTTTGCTATAGTTCTGTCCCTCGCAACGCAACGCAGCAAACAGCGCGAAACGAAGCGAGAAGTTTGAAGCGCAAGACGCTGAAAACGAAGGGGTTGACGAGTTGCACGCTGTACCGCATAATCTCGCTTCTCTGCTGCWGACAAACACAACGMTTTGTCGCTAAACGCAGCGATCTTTAAAAAATCAACAGTCGATAAGTGTGGGCGTTTGAAGATGGCCAACGCGCCGAATGGCGCGATGCTCAAATAATATGCTTCAAATGCTCGCRCAAAATAAACGTAATCTCTTTATGAGATTTCGTCAGTATTTTGAGTGAGCGACCAAGTCAGCAATGACTTAAAACAG
>NZ_JBFRDW010000566.1:0-4061 GCF_052113985.1 Pseudoduganella sp. RAF53_2
GCTCTCGGAAATCTTGGGCGACGAGGGACACGCAGTCACGCTGGCGGAAAACGCGCAGCAGGCACGCCTGGCCCGCGCGGCCGGAGCGCCCGACCTGGTCCTGCTCGACATCTGGATGCCGGACACTGACGGCGTCACGCTGCTGAAGGAGTGGCAGCGCGATGGCCTGCTCACCATGCCGGTCATCATGATGTCCGGTCACGCCACCATCGATACCGCGGTGGAAGCGACCCGCATCGGCGCATTGAATTTCCTGGAAAAGCCGATTGCGATGCAAAAGCTGCTGAAGGCAGTGCAGGCGGGCCTGTCGCGCGCGCAAGAGCAGGTACGAGCGCCGGTGCTGGCGCCGCGTCCTGCGGTAGCGGCGCCGGCGGAGGACCACAGCCCGAGCGTCGGCAGCTTTGGCGCGCAGCCTGTGGCGCCGGCTTCGGYGCATGGCGTGGCCGTGGCGCGTCCGAACGGTGAGAACCATATGTTCAATCTGTCGTTCGACCTGCCGCTGCGCGAAGCGCGTGACGCTTTCGAGCGCATGTACTTCGAGCATCACCTGGGCCGCGAAGGCGGCAGCATGACCCGCGTGGCCGAGAAGACTGGCCTGGAACGCACCCACCTGTACCGCAAGCTGAAGCAACTGGGCGTGGAGCCGGGCAAGCTGTCGAAAAAAGGCCAGGTTTGATCCTTACCACCCTGGTCACGGGGACCAGGGCATCCGATCGCGAGAGCGCGATCGCGGCTGCTCTTGTCCCCGGCCAGTCCACCGCGGTGATCCTGGAAGGATTGGCCGACGGAAATTCCCCTCTGGTGTATGATGAAAGTGAAGGCGCCGTCTGGCGTCCGGACGTGCATCGCATCGCGCCGGGCTGCCTATGCTGCGCCGGTAATCTGGTTTTGCGTGTTACATTGAATCGTCTCTTGCGCCGTCCCCCGGCGCAGCTCTTTATCAGCCTGGCTGATGCCACTCACGTGGACAGCCTGCGCGCCATGCTGACAGCGGTACCCTACGACGCGCTGCTGCGCCTGGGTCCCGACCTGGCCGCTTGAAATCGGGCCAGAACAGCCCCATCTCGAGATGGAACGCGGAACCCCATCCCTATGGTTCCGCCCCGGAGTGAAGGAAGCATGATGAATCTCATCTACAACAGCGAGCAGTACAGCGTCGTCGAATTCGGCCCGGACCGCGAACTGGAAGCGTTGCGTTTCGGGGGCTATGAAATCGTCGACAAGGGCGGCAAGCGGGAAATCTTCATTGCGGGGGTGATGGCGCAGAACTTCAGGCGCGACGTCAACCAGCTGATTGCCAATGAACCTACCATGGAGGAAATCGACGAATTCCTCGGCAGCTACGACGTGCTGATGAGCCAGCCCGTATTACTCCACTGATTTGCCATCCCGCCGCGGAAGGGCACATGGTAAAGTTTCGCCATGTGCCAACTTCTCGGAATGAACTGCAACGTCCCGACGGACATTGTGTTCAGCTTCACCGGCTTCGCCATGCGCGGCGGCCACACCGATACTCACCATGACGGCTGGGGGATCGCCTTTTTCGAAGGCGCCGGCGTGCGCCATTTCGTCGACCATCAGGCAGCCGTCCATTCGCCGATCGCGGAGCTGATCAAGCGCTATCCGATCAAATCGAAAAACGTGATCGCCCACATCCGCAAGGCCACGCAAGGCCAGGTGATGCTGGAGAACTGCCATCCCTTTGTGCGCGAGCTGTGGGGCCGTTACTGGGTGTTCGCCCATAACGGCGACCTGAAAGAATTTCATCCGGTGCTGGATGGCGCCTTCCGTCCGGTCGGCACCACCGACAGCGAACAGGCCTTCTGCCTCATCATGCAGGAATTGCGCGAGCGCTTTGGCGACACGCGGCCGCCACTGTCGCTGCTGCGCGCCTGCCTGGAAAAAGTGGTGCGCAAGATCGCGGGCCACGGCACGTTCAATATGATGCTGTCGGACGGCACCTGCTTGTTCGCGCACTGTTCGACCAATCTGCATTACATCGTGCGCCAATATCCCTTCGATACGGCCCGGCTGCAGGATGAGGATTTGAGCGTAGACTTCTCCCAGGTCACTACGCCAAATGACCGTGTCGCCCTGATCGTCACTCAGCCATTAACCAGCAACGAACAATGGACAGCCTTCCAGCCAGGTGAGGTAAAGTGCTTTGTGGATGGCCTGCCTCAAAAGCGTGATTTCGAGCAAATTCAGGAGACATAGGCAGGGTTTGATGCCAAAATAGCAGGACATTTCAGGAAATATCTCATGATTGACCTCTCCACGAACGATGCCGCCAAGAACCTGCGGGTACGCGAGTTCTACCTCGGCCGGCAGCCGATTTTGGACCGCAACCAGGCCCTCTTCGGTTACGAGTTGTTATTTCGCAACGCTCCTGTTGGGCCGGCGGTCATCGAAACTTCGGGGCTGAACGCCACCGCAGCCGTGCTGGCGCACGCCGCGCAGCTGGGCATGGAGCGCACCGTGGGTGACGCCATCGGCTTCGTCAACGTCGACGCCGAAGCCATCATGAGCGATATCTTCGGCTTCCTGCCGCGCGAAAAGCTGGTGCTGGAAGTGGTGGAAACCATGGAGCCAACACCTGAAGTGCTGGCCCGCATGTCCGAACTGGTGAGCCACGGCTTCCGCTTTTCGCTGGACGATGTGAAGCTCGATTCGCCGCACGTGGAAGCCATGCTGCCCATGGTCGAATACGTGAAGCTGAGCATGCGCGACATGCCGATCGACCGCCTGGTGCGCCTGGCGCCCCGCTTCAAGCAGGAAGGCAAGAAGCTGGTGGCGGAGAAGGTCGAGAACCGCGAAGAATTCAAGAACTGCCTGGACCTGGGCTTCGATTACTTCCAGGGCTACTACTTCGCCAAGCCGGTGATCATGAGCGGCAAAAAGCTGTCGCCGTCCCAGCTGGCGGTGATGGAGCTGATGGCCCTCGTGACCGACGAGGGTAAGGACAATATCGACATCGAGCGCGCCATCAAGAAGGATGTGTCGCTGGCGCTGAATCTGCTGCGCCTGGTGAACACGCCTGCTGTCGGCGCGCGCCAGCGCATCGATTCGCTGAGCCAGGCAGTGACCATTCTCGGCCGCCGCCAGCTGCAGCGCTGGCTGCAGATCATGCTGTACGCCGAGCCTTCGAAGCGCGGCCACTCCATGACGCCGCTGCTGATGCTGGCCACCACGCGCGGCCGCCTGCTGGAACTGCTGGCGCACAAACTGCGCCCGAATCAGCATCACATCGCCGACATTGCCTTCACCGTCGGCATCATGTCCCTGATGGATACCTTGTTCGGCATTCCGATGACCGAGATCCTGCAGCAGATCGCTGTGGCGGATGAAGTGTCGGAAGCCCTGATGTGGCGCGGCGGCTTCTTCGGCGATCTGCTCAAGCTGGCCGAGTGCATCGAGCGCATCGAAGATATGGAGAACTACATCGTACCAACCCTGCGCGACCTGGCCATGTCCACCGACGAACTGGTGGAACTGGAAATGGCGGCCTTCGAATGGAGTGATAACGTGGTCCGCTACGCGCTGTAAATCCGATTTYGTTAACGCGGCGCCGCCTTCTTCGCGGCGCCGTTTTTATTCGTGAAGGGGTTTGCTTTGCTCAGTGTCAGTAATCTCTGCAAGACCTACGGCGACCGGCGCGCCGTGGATGGTGTCTCCTTCAACGTACAGCGCGGCCAGACGGTCGGTCTGCTTGGTCCGAACGGCGCCGGCAAGTCCACCACCGTGGGCATGATCTGCGGCCTGGTGCGCAGCGACAGCGGTTCCGTCACGCTGGACGGCGAACCGGTAGGGCAGGGCAATAATGCTGCCAAGCGCAAGATCGGTCTGGTGCCGCAGGACCTCGCGCTGTACGACGATCTCTCCGCTCTCGAAAACCTGAAATTGTTCGGCGCCTTGTATGGCCTGAAGGGCGAGCCGCTGAAGAAGCGCTGCGCCGAAGTGCTGGAACTGGTGCGCCTGTCCGACCGCGCCAACGACAAGCCGGCCACCTTCTCCGGCGGCATGAAGCGGCGCCTGAATATCGCGGCGGCGCTGCTGCACGA
>NZ_JBFRDW010000567.1:0-4040 GCF_052113985.1 Pseudoduganella sp. RAF53_2
GGGGCTGGGTTCCGGCATCCTGATGAGCATTCAGCGCCACCGTAAGCTGGTGCAGACATGAAGCGCATTTACGCTTGTTCGCCGCTGTTGCTAGCGCTGCTGCTGGCGGCGTGTGGCACCACGCCGACAACGACCACGACGCCGCGCATTCCGCCGCCAGCCAAGTCTTCCATCCGCGAACCGGGCATGCCGGTGCTGCCGCCTGCCAATTCGGGCCGTGGCGGCTACTACCTCGATGATGGTCCCGGCGAGAATCCTCCTCCTGGCCTGATGGATGTACCGGACGCCGAAGTGCGCCTCGATCCGCTGCTGCCGCGATCGAACAAACCTTACACCGTGTTCGGCAAGACGTACACCCCAACGCCGATGGATCAGCCTTACACCGTGCGCGGTCTGGGCACCTGGTATGGCAAGAAGTTCCACGGACAGCGCACCTCGTCCGGCGAAATCTACGATATGTACAAGATGACGGCGGCGCACCCCACGCTGCCGATTCCGTCCTATGCACGCGTGACGAATATGAGCAACGGCAAGACCGTTGTGGTGCGCATCAATGACCGCGGGCCTTTCCATTCCACGCGCGTGATCGACGTGTCTTTCACCGCTGCGCTGAAACTGGGCCTGCTGGCGAATGGCAGCAGCGAGCTGGAAGTAGTGCACTTGCTGCCGTCGGATATTGAACAGATCATTGCGGCGCGCAAGAGCGGCAGCGCATCGCCCGTCACGAGCACCGGCGCCGCGGCGCCTGCCGACTCGGCCCCGGCCACGACATCGGCATCGTCGCGTGCCGTGCCATTGCCGAAGGCTGCGCCCATGCTGGCTTCCGGCGGCGCTCCTGCCGATGTGGAGGCAATGATGCTCGGCGGCGGCAATGGCGTCGCGCCGGACAGCGCCAACGTGCAGCGCACCGGTGGCACGGCGGCGGCGGCCTTGGACAGCGGTTTCTATCTCCAGCTGGGTGCCTACACGCGCGCTGAAGCCGCGGACGCAATGCGCGACAAGCTGTCTGCGGCAGACGCGGAAGACAAYTTCACGGTCGTGCAGGCAGGCTCGGTGTACCGGCTGTATGGCGGCCCGCATGCCACGCGCAAGGACGCTCAGGATGCGGTCAAGCGCATCCCATCGGCGTTGCGACTGAAGCCGATCATCATCCAGCGCTAGCCGGCTAGCCGGCTAGCCGGTTACTTGCTGCAGGCGCGGGTTTCCTGATCGGGGAACTTGGCGGCGATCTTTTCCAGGCGCGACTTGGTGTCGGCGCTGATATCGCGGAATTGATAGAACAGCTGCTTGCTGCCCGTGTAGCGCGGCGCGACTTTGGCGCTGTGCACGCCTTGCTTCACCAGCGCTGCGAGCTGCGCTTCTGCGGCCGCTTCAGTGCGGAACACACCCAGCGAAATACCCCAGCGCAGCGGCGAGCTTTCGTTCAGGATGAAGTAATTGGTCACCCCCAGGCCGCGCAGTTCAGCGGCTTTCTTGTCGGCGGCTTCCTTGCTGCCTTGCGGCGGAATGTGGACGATGTAGCTGCTGATTTCCTGGCCCGGCAGATTCTTGCGCACCTGGCGGTCGCCCAGTTCCAGCGGACCCACACGCTCTTCAAAGCGGCGCGCATCGGCGAGCTGGAAATTGCCGACTTCCAGGCAGCCGGTTGCTGCCGGTTCGTCGCGCGGCACTGGTGGAGGCGGCGCGGCGGCTGCCACCGCGGCATTGGCTTCGTCGGCGCTGATGACGTGCAGCTTGTCCGAGTTCAGTTGATTCTTCAGGCGTGCCGGTTCGTGCTCGTTGCCGCTGAAATGGCCGAGATAGCCCCTGCCGTAAGCGAAAAGGGCGGCGTTCGCAGCGAGCAGCAGGAAGAAGATCAGTTTCAGCACGGTCTTTCCTTGTTCAGCACGGCCTGCAGGCCGATCAGCACAATATTCTCCACATGGCGATGCGGCACCGGTACCGCTGGCGACACATAAGGTGCAGCGCCGCCGGAAATAATACATTCTACGGCCTGGTGCAGCTCATATGCACGTTCGATGGCGCCTGCCTGCGCAGCCAGGCAGCCGGTCAGGATGGCGTCGCCGGTGTTGTCGGCAAAGCCTTCAGGCAGCCTGGCGCCTGGTGCGATTTGCGGCAGCTGAGCGGTGTTCTTTGCCAGCGAACTGGCCATCAGTCCCAGGCCGGGCAGGATCATGCCGCCCAGGAAGGTGCCGTCTGGCGTGATCGCATCGATGGTCGTGGCGGTACCGCAGTTGGCGACCACGATGGCTTTGCCGGGACACAGCGCATGCGCGGCGATCGCTGCGGCGAAGCGGTCGCAGCCCAGTTGCAGCGGATTGCGGTAGGCATTGCGCACGCCGGCGCGGCTTGGCACGGAAGCGAACCATTCGATGGCGTCCGGCGCGATGGCCAGCGACGGATCGGCCAGCGCGGCAGTCAGCAAGTCGCGCACGGCTTGTCCTGCCACGTTCGCGATCAGCACACGCGCGATGCGCGCACCAGCCGACGCGGCGATGGATGCTGCAATGCTTGTGGCGAGACGGGGCGCGGCGGTGTCGGCGGTGGTGCGGAGGTCGGTGTGGAATTCGGCGCCGAAGGCGAGCCAGGTGCCGAGAGGCGCGCTGGACGCGGCCGCATCGTCGGCGGCGAGCGCCCATTTGATGCGGGTATTGCCAGCGTCGATCAGCAATGCGCTCATGATGCGAGCCTCAGCGATACATCACCGGACAGCACGGCCACGCGGCCGGCCGGCGTATCGAGCAGCAGGCGGCCATGTTCGTCCACACCGGCGGCCAGGCCTTGCTGTTGTATGGCGCCCTGGTCGAGGATATTCACGGTCTGCCCGCGCCAGGCTTGCAGTGCATTCCAGCGCTCGGCAAAAGCCGCGAAGCCGACGTCGTCGAATTCGGACAGCACGGCGGCGAGGCGGCTGAGCAGCTGCGCCATTAAGGGGTTGCGGTCCATGCGCGCCAGCCAGGGCGCGGACGAGATGTCGTTGCGGCCGATGGCCGCTTCCAATTCGTCCGGCATCAACAGGTTCATGCCGCAGCCGATCACCGCCCATACCGTGCCATCCGGTGCGGATTGGGTTTCAACGAGAATACCGGCCAGCTTGGCGCCATCCTTCAGCACATCGTTCGGCCATTTCAATTGCACAGGCACGCCGAGCTGCGCCAGCGTTTCAGCGATGGCGACGCCGACCGCCAATGGCAGGCCGACCAGGCGTTGCAAAGGTGAGCGGAATGGCCAGGCCAGCGAAAAGGTCAGCGAGGCGCCGGCGGCGGATAGCCACGGACGTCCCGCGCGGCCACGACCGGCGGTTTGCTCCTCGGCGATACGCAGGACCGGAGCGCGCAACGGCGCGCCGGATGGGCCGCCGTTGGGCCCGGCACCGGGCACGCGCGCGAGCAAGTCGGCATTGGTGGAACCGGTCGTCGCGACGGCTTCAATGACCACATGGCTGGCGCTGGTCGCCAGATGCTGCGCGATAGCGTCAGCGGAAACAGGAGTAGCGTTCATATCTTGCGCGCCTTGTGCGGCGCCTTGGCAAATGCCAGGTCATACAGGAAATTGGGCAGCATGCGCAGCACTCTGGCGATCATGCCCGCTTGCCACGGGATCACGCGATAGCTCGCCCCACGTTCGATAGTGCGCGCCGCAGCGGCGGCGAAAGCCTCTGGCGCCATCAGGAAAGGCATGGCGTAGGCATTCCCTTGCGTCATCGGCGTGTCGACATAGCCGGGCGCAATCGTCACCACGCGAATGTTCGAACTGCGCAGCTCAACGCGCAGCGAC
This sequence comes from Pseudoduganella sp. RAF53_2, assembly GCF_052113985.1. Classification (NCBI taxonomy): domain Bacteria; kingdom Pseudomonadati; phylum Pseudomonadota; class Betaproteobacteria; order Burkholderiales; family Oxalobacteraceae; genus Pseudoduganella; species Pseudoduganella sp. RAF53_2. The sequence goes on from NZ_JBFRDW010000567.1 coordinate 3,778, forward strand.
TCGCAATAAATCTTCACCGCCGCCTTGGATGCGCTGTAGCCACCGCCACCCGGCAGTCCGCGTACGCCAGCCACGCTGGAAATGCCGACCAGCCGCGCCGGCGTACCTTGCGCGCGCATTGGCGCTACAAACGGCGAGAACGTCGCGACAGTCGCCGTGACATTGGTCGCAATGATGGATTCGAACACCGGTAAATCCTCCGGCAGCTCGGTGATCGTGCCATGCGAAATGCCGGCATTGGCAATCACCACGTCGCAGCCGCC
>NZ_JBFRDW010000568.1:0-4037 GCF_052113985.1 Pseudoduganella sp. RAF53_2
GTCGAGGGCATGGCGGCGCTCGGCGGAAGGCTCGCCGCCTGGGTCGAGGGCATGGCGGCGCTCGGCGGAAGGCTCGCCGCCTGGCTCAAAGTGGAGCAGGGTGACCTGCGCGCCCGCATGGGCCAGATGGGCGGCGGCTTCCAGCGCGTCGCCGCCGTTATTGCCGGGACCTGCCAGGGCCAGCACTCTTGCCTTGGCGATCGTGAAGGGCAGCAGGTCCAGGGCCTCGTTGGCGCTTGCCTGGCCCGCGCGCTGCATCAATGCACCCTCTGGCAGCCGCTGCGCTGCGGTGCGCTCGATGTCGCGGATTTCGGCAACGGTGTAGAGAGGGGTCATGGCAACAATTCTAGCACCGAAATTCCGCTGCTCAAGAGCAGCCCGCCGCACTACAATAGGCGCTTCACGACGCATACGGGGCAGGCAATGGACTGGCAATTCTGGATCGACAGGGGCGGTACTTTCACGGATATCGTTGCGCGTATGCCGGACGGCAAACTGCGAACGCACAAGCTGCTGTCCGAAAGCCCCGAGCATTACCGTGACGCGGCCATTGCCGGCATCCGCCATCTGATGGGCGTTGCGGCTGGTGGAGCAATCCCGGTCGAGCGGGTCGAAGCGGTGAAAATGGGCACGACCGTGGCCACCAACGCGCTGCTGGAGCGCAAGGGCGAGCCGGCCGCTCTGGCCATCACGCGCGGCTTCCGCGATGCACTGCGCATCGCGTACCAGAACCGTCCACGCCTGTTTGACCGCCATATCGTGCTGCCCGAACTGCTGTACCAGTGCGTGGTCGAAATCGACGAGCGCATCGGCGCACATGGCGATGTCGTTACGCCGCTGGATAGTGCCGCGGCGCGCGCCGGCCTGCAGGCCGCCTACGACAAGGGACTGCGCTCGCTGGCCATCGTTTTCATGCACGGCTACCGTTACACGGCGCACGAAGAAACGGTAGCGCAGATTGCGCGTGAAATCGGCTTTACGCAAATCTCCGTCTCGCACCACGTCAGCCCGATGATGAAGCTGGTGGCACGTGGCGATACGACGGTCGTTGACGCCTATCTGTCGCCCATCCTGCGCCGCTACGTGGACCAGGTAGCCTCCGACCTGCCGGGCGTGAACCTGCAATTCATGCAGTCGAACGGCGGTTTGACCGACGCACGCGCCTTCCAGGGCAAGGACTCGATTCTGAGTGGCCCCGCAGGCGGTATTGTCGGCATGGTGCGCGCCAGCCGCGCGGCGGGCTTCGAAAAGGTAATCGGCTTCGATATGGGGGGCACGTCAACCGATGTGTCGCACTTCTCCGGCGAATTCGAGCGCGTGTTCGAGACGCAGGTCGCCGGCGTGCGCATGCGCGCGCCCATGATGAGCATTCATACCGTGGCGGCGGGCGGCGGCTCCATTTTGCACTTCGACGGCAGCCGCTTCCGCGTCGGTCCGGATAGCGCCGGCGCTGATCCCGGCCCGGCCAGCTACCGCCGCGGCGGCCCGCTGGCGGTCACGGACTGCAACGTCATGCTGGGCAAAATCCAGCCCGAGAATTTCCCCAAACTGTTTGGCGCGAAGGGCGACCAGCCGCTGGACGCGGAAACTGTGCGCGATCAATTCGCTGCCATGGCTCGCGAAATCGAGGCTGCAACCGGCGCCCCGTCCTCGCCGGAGCAGGTGGCTGAGGGCTTCATCGAGATCGCGGTCGGTAATATGGCCAACGCAATCAAGCAGATTTCCGTGCAGCGCGGCCACGACGTCACCGAATACGCGTTGACCAGCTTTGGTGGTGCGGGCGGCCAGCATGCCTGCCTGGTGGCTGATGCTCTGGGCATGAAAACAGTATTCATCCATTCACTGGCGGGCGTGCTGTCGGCGTACGGCATGGGACTGGCCGATCAGACCGTGATGCGGGAGTCGGCGGTTGAAATGAAACTCGGTGGCGATGCGCACGCCGCGCTGGAAGGCCGCCTCGATGCGCTGGCCGAGCTGGCGCGCACCGATCTGGTGGCGCAGGCTGTCGCCCCCGCGCGTATCGACGTGGTACGCCGCGTGCACTTGCGCTATGAAGGCACGGATTCCGCGCTGATCGTGCTGTTTGGCAGCGAGGCGGAGATGAAGGCGCAGTTTGAGGCTGCCTATCGCAAGCGTTTCTCCTTCCTGATGCCGCACAAGGCGCTGATCGTGGAAGCGGCGTCGGTGGAAGCCATCGGCAAATCCGACGCGCCAGCCGAAGCGCCGCCGCAAGCCGCACCGCGCCATGCGCCACTGGCGCCGCAGCGCGTGGTGCAGATGTACAGCGCCGGCCAATGGCGCGATACAGGCCTGTTCCTGCGCGAGTCCACCCGCATTGGCGACATCATCAAAGGCCCTGCCATCATTGCGGAAGCCAATGCGACGACCATCGTGGAGCCAGGCTGGCAGGCCGAGGTCACGCCGCAAGACCATCTGGTGCTGACTCGCATCGAAGCGCTGCCGCAGCGCCGGGCGATCGGCACCACGGCCGATCCGGTCATGCTGGAGATCTTCAACAACCTGTTCATGTCCATCGCCGAGCAGATGGGGCTGCGCCTGCAGAACACGGCCTACTCGGTGAACATCAAGGAGCGCCTGGACTTCAGTTGCGCCATCTTCGATGCCGACGGCAATCTGATTGCCAATGCGCCGCACATGCCGGTGCACCTCGGCTCCATGGGCGAAAGCATCAAGACGGTGATGCGCGAGAACGCGGGCAAGATGCGCGCGGGCGACGTGTACATGCTGAACGACCCTTACAACGGCGGCACCCACTTGCCGGATGTCACCGTCATCACGCCGGTCTTCGATGAGGCGGACGAGAAGATCCTGTTCTACGTTGGCTCGCGTGGCCACCATGCGGACATTGGCGGCACCACGCCCGGTTCGATGCCGCCGGATTCGCGCCTTATCGAAGAAGAGGGCGTCCTGATTAATAATTTCAAGCTGGTGGACGGTGCATCCGGCGGCCAGTTGCGCGATGCCGAAGCGCGTGCGCTGCTGGCAGGCGCCAAATACCCTGCGCGCAATCCGGACCAGAATATGGCCGACTTCCGTGCGCAGGTGGCGGCGAACCAGAAAGGTGTGGAAGAACTGCGCAAGATGGTGGCCCACTTCGGCCTGGACGTGGTGCAGGCTTATATGCGCCATGTGCAGGATAACGCCGAAGAAGCCGTGCGCCGCGTGATCAGCGCGCTGCGCGATGGCCACTTTGTGCTCGACCTCGACAACGGCGCGCGCATCGAAGTCGCTGTCCGTGTGAATCAGGCGGAGCGCAGCGCGGAAATCGACTTTAACGGCACTTCGGGCCAGCTGGATAACAATTTCAACGCGCCGTCTGCGGTTTGCATGGCGGCCGTGCTGTATGTGTTCCGGACGCTGGTGGACGATGAGATTCCGCTTAATGCGGGCTGTCTGAAGCCTTTGCACGTGGTCATCCCGCCGGGCTCGATGCTGAATCCGCACTATCCTGCGTCGGTAGTGTCGGGCAATGTGGAGACGTCGACCTGCATCACCAATGCGCTGTACGGCGCACTGGGCGTGCAGGGCGCTTCGCAGGGCACGATGAACAACTTCACCTTCGGGAATGCGAAGTATCAGTATTACGAGACGATCAGCGGCGGTTCGGGCGCAGGCGACGGCTTCAATGGCACGGACGTGGTACAGACTAATATGACCAACTCGCGCCTGACCGATCCTGAGATTCTGGAATTCCGCTTCCCGGTGCGGCTGGAAAGCTACGAGATTCGCAGGGATTCGGGCGGCAAGGGGCAGTGGCACGGCGGCAGTGGCGGCGTGCGCAAGGTGCGCTTCCTGGAGGAGATGACGGCGGCCATTCTGTCGAATAACCGCGTGCATGCGCCGTTTGGCATGGCGGGCGGCGAGCCCGGGGCGCTGGGCCGTAATACGGTGCAGCGCGTGGATGGCAGCACGGAGCAGTTGGGGCACATCGGCAAGACCGCGATGCGGCCCGGTGACGTGTTTGTAATCGAAACGCCGGGCGGCGGCGGATATGGCGCTCCCGCGGATCATTGAGT
>NZ_JBFRDW010000569.1:0-4037 GCF_052113985.1 Pseudoduganella sp. RAF53_2
CTGGAACGCTCGAACATCTGGGAGAAGTTGGTGCCGGCGGCCTGTAGCGCATCGGCCGCCTGGCGGCGCTCGGTGATGTCGACATCCATACAAACGATCTGCGCCAGCTCGCCATCGTGGCGCACCGGGATCTTGGCCGAGTACAGCCACAGATCGCGTCCAGCTGCCGTGCGTACCAGCCAGTCGTCCGCCGGAGTAGCGCGGCCCTCGCGCCACAACTCGGTCATCAGCATGTCATGCTCGGCCTGGCGTTCGCCATGCGACAGCAGATCGGACATCTTCCGCCCCATCGCCTGGCCAACCGTCACACCCCACAGCGTGGCGCAGGACTGGTTACAGAAGCGCACCAGGCCATCCCGATCGACGCTGCAAACGGCCACCATGGGCGTCAGCTCAAGAGCCGCCACCATGCGCGTAATCAGCTCCAGCGCAGTGAGAGCAGCTGAGCTTGAGGTGGAGGCGGGGGAGGGATCTGGCTGGCGCATTCTCCATTCTTATCGAGAGTCGCGAGTGCACATTTGATATGGCGCAAAGGTCCTCCCCTTGACCTGCGTTTCATCCCAGCTTTATGCATTTCAGCTACCGCTTTTCACGCTTCATCGCATTCCGATGGTCCCTTCCCTTGTGAAAACCTAGAGTGTCACCATCCCACACCGCAGGCAGCGGCCAACTCTTATCCAATGAGTAAAATAATGAACCTGACAACCCTGCCCTTGAAATCCCGCCCACGCTGGCGCCTCCCCCTGATCGGGCTGGTGGTGCTGGGACTGGCGGGCGGCGGCTGGACTGTGATGCAAGCACAGTCGCAAGCTTCCGCAACGCAAACGGCAAAGCCCGACAGCAAGGCTCCGGCCAAGGAGCCTGTCTATGAACTGGCCAGCGCCGATGTGACCGCCATTGAAAGCCGTCCGCTCGCAATGAGCTTGCCGCTCTCCGGCTCGCTGATGCCGGTGGCACAGGCAACCGTGCGTTCCAAAGTGTCGGGCCTCGTGCATGAGTCAGGTATGCGCGAAGGCACCACCGTGCATGAGGGCGATGTGCTGGTCCGTCTGGATCAGGCCGACCTGAAAGCCCGCCTGCAACAGCAGCAAGCCGCGCTGGATGAAGCGCAGGCCAAACTGCAGCTGGCACAGAAGAACGAATACAACTCCTACATGCTGCTGACGCAGAAATACATCTCGCAGACCAGCTACGACAGCACATCGAATGCCGTCGATCTGGCCAAGGCAGCAGTGAAATCCGCTTCCGCCATGGTGGACATTGCCCGCATCGCGCTGAACGACAGCACGGTCCGCGCGCCCATCAGCGGAATTGTCTCCAAACGTCATGTTCAGGCGGGCGATAAAGTCGCGCCTGACATGCCCGTCTACACCATCGTCAGCCTGAATGAGCTGACCTTGGAAGCCCAGGTGCCGACCACTGAAATCCCGCGCGTGAAAGTGGGCCAGGAAGTGCGCTTCAAAGTCGAAGGCTATGCCGGCCGCCAGTTCAACGGCAAGGTGGCGCGCATCAACCCGACGTCGGAACTGGGTTCGCGCTCGACCATCGTGTATATCGCTGTGGCCAATGGCGACGGCGCCCTGCACGGCGGCATGTTCGCCAAGGGCACCATCACCACCGAGCATTCGGACGATGCGCCCGTGGTGCCGGTCGCCGCGCTGCGCGACGTGAACGGCCAGCAGGTGGTCTATGAAGTCGTGAACGGCAAGGTGGTGGCGCGCAACGTCACCATCGGCCTGCGCAATGAAGACGAGGGCTATGCCCAGGTTACCGATGGCCTGTCGCCCGGTGCGAACGTCATCGTCGCCAAGCTGGAAGGCGTCAAGCCAGGCGCCAAGGTCAAGCTGGCGGTGCCGACCAGCGCCACGCCTGCCGCCAAGCCGGCCATGCTGGCACGGGGCTAAGCCATGTGGATCACAAAAATCTCCATCCGCCAGCCAGTCTTTGCCACCATGGTGATGGTGGCGCTGATGGTGCTCGGCCTGGCCTCCTACGCAGGCCTGGGCGTGGAAAGCATGCCCAATGTCTCCCTGCCCTTCGCTGCGATTGAAGTRCAGTATCCGGGCGCTTCGCCCGAAGCGGTGGAGAACGACATCACCCGTCCCATCGAGGACATCGTCAACACCGTCAGCGGCGTCAAGTCGATCCGCGCCAACTCCTGGGAAGGCAAGTCCGGCGTCTATCTGGAATTCGACCTGACCACCAATATGGACCGCGCCATGCAGGACGTGCGCGACAAGATTGCGCTGGTGCGTCCACGCTTCCCGCGTGAAGCCAAGGACCCGCTGATCGTGCGCGCCGAAGGCGAGAACGACCAGGCCATCGTCCAGCTGACCATTACTTCCGATACGCGCAGCCTGCGCGAGCTGTCCACCATGACCGACCAGATTCTGGCCAAGCGCTTCCAGGGCGTGCCGGGCGTGGGCCAGGTGCGTGTGTTCGGCACCACCAAGCGCCAGCTGCAGGTGAGCCTGAAGCCGAACGAGATGACGGCGCAAGGCGTGGGCGTGGATGAAATCATCAAGGCCATCCAGGATGCCAACGCCAACCTGCCCGCCGGCCGCATCACGCACGACGTGAGCGAAGACCTGGTGCGCGTGGAAGGCAAGCTGAAAGAAGCCTCGGAATTCAACAAGATCATTGTCGCCCGCCGCGCCAATGGCCCGGTGTATCTGGAACAGGTGGCCGACGTGTTCGACGGCGAAGCGGAACCGGATTCCATCGCCCGCGTCAATGGCAAGCGCGCCATCTCGCTGCAGGTGACCAAGGTGCAGGATGCCAACGTGGTGGAAGTGGGCCGCGGCGTCATCAAGGTCGCGCAGGAAATGCAGAAGACCCTGCCGCCGGACATCAAGGTCCACGTGGTCGATTCGCAATCGGACCGCGTGCAGAGCCAGGTGGACAATGTGAAGGAAACCATCATCGAAGGCGCCGTGCTGACGATGATCATCGTGTTCTTCTTCCTGCATTCCTGGCGCTCGACCATCATTACCGGCCTAACCTTGCCGATCTCCGTGCTGGCCAGCTTCATCGCCATGAAGGCTTTCGGCTTCACGCTGAACTTCCTGACCCTGATGGCGCTGTCGCTGTGCATTGGCCTGCTGATCGACGATGCGATTGTGGTGCGAGAAAACATCGTGCGCCACCTGGGCTTCGGCAAGCATCACCGCAAGGCGGCGGAAGACGGCACCAATGAAATCGGCATCGCCGTGATGGCGACCACCTTCGCCATCGTCGCGGTGTTCGTGCCGGTGGCCTTCATGAAGGGCCTGATCGGCCGCTTCTTCCTGCAGTTCGGCGTGACCGTGGCGGTGTCTGTGCTGGTGTCGCTGTTCGTGTCCTTCACCCTGGACCCGATGCTCTCCTCCGTCTGGCATGACCCGGTGAAGAACCGCTTCAAGTATGTGCCCTGGCTGGGCCGCTTCATGGAAGGCATCGAGCACCAGGTCGAGAAACTGCACGTCCTGTACGGGAAGATCCTGGGCGTGGCGCTGAACTGGCGCAAGACCACGCTGGCTCTCGCCTTCGCACTGTTTGCCGGCAGCCTGCTGCTGGTGCCGAAGATCGGCGGCGAGATGTTCCCGGAGACGGACCAGGGCTGGGTCAATCTGGTGTTCAAGGTGCCGGTCGGCTCCAGCCTGGAATACAACTCGGCCAAGGTGGCGCAGATTGAGGAGATCCTGAAGAAGGAGTACCCGGAAATCGACACCATGCTGTCCAACGTCGTGACCTGGCAAGGCCGCCACACTTCGGAAGTGAACCTGAAGCTGGTCGACAAGAACAAGCACCACCGCCGCTCGCAGCAGGAGCTGGAGAAGTCGATCCGTGCACGCCTGGCGTCCGTGGCCGGCATCACTATGTCGAGCGGTAATAAGCCGATCTTCATTGCGATTCTGGGCACCGACGAAGCCAAGCTGGATGCCGCCGCCAGGGAACTGATGGACAAGATGCGCAAGATCAAAGGCATCGCCGACCTGGAATACAGCCAGGAAGGCGCCAGCCCGTCCACCATGGTCAAGATCAACAACGAGCTGGCC
>NZ_JBFRDW010000570.1:0-4024 GCF_052113985.1 Pseudoduganella sp. RAF53_2
CTGAACAAGAACCCTGCCACCACCTTCGTCATCATCGATGAAGTGGAAACCGACAATTGGGGCATCGGCTACGACAACGTCACGACCCTGCGCAAACAGGCCGCGGACGCCAAGAAATGAGCCTCTTTGACTTCTTTAAAAGGAAACCGGTCATGAACTCCGATATCGTCATCGTGTATCACAGCGGCTACGGCCACACCAGCAAAGTAGCGGAAGCAGTAGCCGCAGGCAGCGGCGGCAAGCTGCTCGCCATTGACGCCAACGGTGACTTGCCGGAAGGCGCATGGGATGTGCTGAACGCAGCCAAAGCCATCATCTTCGGCAGCCCGACCTACATGGGCAACGTAAGCTGGCAGTTCAAGAAGTTCGCGGACCAGTCGTCGAAGGTGTGGTTCAACCAGGGCTGGAAGGACAAGCTGGGCGCGGCCTTCACCAACTCCGCGTCCGTGGCCGGCGACAAGCAGACCACCCTGTACACCATGTTCACCCTGGCGCAGCAGCACGGCATGCTGTGGGCGGGCACCGGCATGATGCCGTCCAACTCCAAAGCAGCGAAGCGCGACGACATCAACTACCTGTCCTCCTTCGCCGGCCTGGCCACCGCCTCGCCATCCGACGCATCGGCTGATGAAGTCCCCCACGGCGACCTGGCCACCGCCAAACTGTTCGGCGAACGCATCGCCAGCGCCACCCGCCGCCTGGCTTAATTGCGGTACAGCGGGTTCGGTGCGACGTAGGCGCGCACTGAGCCCACGTTCACGCCTTCCGGCGCGACCTTGCTCAGTTCAATCGACGAGCGGTTTGGCCAGACGGAAACGTGCCAGGTGAACTCCTGGCCGTTTGCTTTGATCTGCACCGTTTCACCATCCGTGACGTTGACCCACTTGGTATCGGCGTCGATGTCAATGGTCCGGACGCCGGAATCGTCCGCGTGCGCGCTGGCAGCCAGCACGGCGAAAACGGCAGCGGCATATTTAAGCTTCAGCATAAAAATCTCCTTTTAGAATGAATGGCGAATGCCGAGGTTGAAGGCGGAGTCGCCGCTGCCCGCTTCGGAATCGTTGCCGACCGTGTAGCCCGCGCCGTTCTTGTTGTGGATCTTTGCGTAAGCGACGTAAGTGCTGGTGCGCCTGGACCAGGCGTAGGAGTAGCCGAAGCCCAGCTGGTTCGCGTCCTGATCCCATTGCTTGTCGTCCTTGCGGATATAGGAAGTCATGATCGTTCCGCGCTCACCGACGGGAATCGTGGCGCCGATCAGCAAATCGTGGCTGTCGGTCGTGGGCTTCGGCGCGTCCTTGTAGCCGTAGGCGTTTACCACCGGCAGCACGGCGCTGTTGAAACCTTTATCGACGCCATACGCGAAGAAGGCTTTGACCACTTTGAAGTCATAGTTCGCCACCAGCAGCACGTTATGTCCTAGGTCATGCTTCACGGCGGGCGCGCTGTCGCTGTTGCGGTTGTTGTAGACCAGGCGCGCATTCAGATCGCCATTGCTGTACGAGATCGCTGCGCCGTATTGACGGCCTGCTGACTGGTTGTCCGCTTGCTCACCCAGCGCGTAAGTGACCTCACCGGAGAGTCCCTGATACGACGGCGTGGCATACGCGATCGTGTTGCTGGTGCGCGTGTTCGGTCCGGCCAGCGGGAACAGATTCTTCGAGCTGCCTGCGTAACCGAGGCCGAAGGGATCGCCGACTTCACCCAACGCCTTATACATCGTGGTCTTCTGACGCCCAAGCGTCAGCGTGCCGTATTGATCGCTGCTCAGGCCAACGAGGGCCTGGCGGTTGGCGATGGAGCCGGCGACGTCGGACTCGCCGGTATCTACCTTGATGCCGGATTCCAGAATGAACAGCGCCTTCAGGCCGCCACCCAGATCCTCGGTCCCCTTGAAGCCCAGACGCGATGCCGATCCGACACCGCTCGTAACCTTGTTGACGCTTCCCGCCACACCGCCGCGCTCAGCGACGACGCCCGCATCCACAATCCCGTAAATGGACACATTCGACTGCGCATGCGCCCCCGCAGCCACGCAGCTCACAGCCGCGGCTCCCAATAACCTCTTATACATACCCTGCCTCTTTGCGATTAACGTGGACAAAAGCGATCGGCGCCGATCAGCGAGAGGCAGTATAGAAAGCCACCAATTACAAAAAGATTACGCAGCCATTACAGTACACAACTCCCCAAAAAAAAATCCCGGCCGGGGCCGGGAAAAATGGGAGCCAGAATCGCTTACTTCCTGAATTCTGCGGTGCGTTTGCCGAGGTCCTTGTAGATCGAGGTGTCCTTCTGCAAGCCCTGTTTGACGAGGGCGCCGACACGTTCCTGCGCTGCGGGCCGCTGCACGGTCTTGATGAAGGTATCCCAGTTCGGCTGCATTTCCGAATCCGGCGGCAGGCTGGCCAGGTTCACCAGCTTCTTGGTTTCGACTACGGCGGTGCGGTCAAAGGATGCGATGCGGGTTGCGAGCGCATCGACGAAACCATCCAGCTCCGCATCGGGCAAGGCGCGGTTCACGTAGCCATATTTCTCGGCCAATTCGCCATTGATGTCATCCGAGCCTATCAGGATTTCCATGGCGCGGCCACGGCCGACCAGCCGCGGCAAGCGGGCCATCGGACCACCGCCTGGCGCAAAGCCGGCGCCTACTTCCCATTGCGACAGCACGGCTTTCTCGCGGCTGGCGAAGCGCATGTCCGCAGCCAGGGCCAGCTCGGAGCCGATACCCGTAGCTCGGCCGCGGATCGACACAATGGTCACGGGCGCCAGGCGGGCGAAGCGCACCATGAAATCGGGCACCGGATGCATGCCGGTCGGGCCAGGCGGCATGCTGGTGGAATCTTCCAGAGGCTTCAGCAAGTCGTAGTGCGCGATGAACTGGTCCGGCACAGCGCTGTCGACAACGACCACCTGCACGTTCGGATCGGCTTCGATCTGTTCCAGGATTTTCACCAGCTCGCGCACTTCGGCAGGACCAACAATGTTCAGCGGCGGATTGTTCAGCGTGATTTTCCAGTACGCCGCGCTTTTCTTCGTCAGCAAAATCTTGGCGGAGGCGGCAGGGGCTTGCGCACCAGCCTTCTGCGCCGGAGCACCTTCCGCCATCGCGACAGCACTGGCCGAGAGCGCCAGGCCCGCGGCAATCGCCGCAATCATCGCTTTCACCTTCATGATCATCTCCTTTGATTACCGGGCCAGTGCCGCACGCAGTTGCTGATCCAGCTGCTGGGCGTGTGCATAGCCTGGACTTACCTGAATGAGTTCTTTACCGTTATCCAGCAGCAGCGTCGGGAAGCTGTTGATGCCCATGCCGCGAGCCTTGACGAAGTCGTTACGGGTTTCAGCGACCGTTGCTGCATCGTTGAACGCAGCGAAGAAGGCTTCGTCGCTTACATCGAAACCCTGCTTGCGCAGCGCTGCGGCGCCGACTTCGGACAGCACTTTGYCGTCCGTGGTGTTGCGGCCTTCAGCGTAGAAGGCGTGCTGCAAGGCGCGGAACACGGCCAGGTTGTCGGACGCTGGCTGAACGCGGCGAGCGGCAACCACAGCTCGGCACACCGGCTCCGTGTCGTACACGAAGTCTTCCAGCGCCATGAAGGCATCGCGGTTGAACGGCAAGCCGCTCGCTGCTTCGACGCGGGCCCAATGGCCGAGACGGAATTGTTTGCCTTCTTTGGTCAGAAGCTCAGTGCCGCCGGCACGTAGACCGCCGACGATAATCTCCACGTCCAGATTCGGGTGCATTGTCTTCAGCTGGGTCATTTCCTTGCCGAAGCCATAGCACCAGGAGCACATTGGGTCGCCAACAAAAATCAGTTTCATGTTCATTCTCCTTACCAGGTACCGGTGGCCATGCCGCCGTCGACGGCCAGCACTGTGCCGGTGGTGAAATTGGAATCGGTCAGGTACAGCACCGCATCGACGATGTCCTGATCGGAGCCGATCTGGCCCGTCGGCGACAGCGCCTTCAGGAAGTTCTGAGTGCCTTCGTCCTTGCCGTGCATTGGGGTCTGGATAATGC
>NZ_JBFRDW010000571.1:0-4012 GCF_052113985.1 Pseudoduganella sp. RAF53_2
ACCCCGGGCCGCATCATCGACGGCAGCAATGGCGACCACGCCTGCGAGCACTACTACCGCTACCGGGAAGATGTGGCCCTGATCGCCGGCCTGCACGTGGGCGCCTACCGCTTCTCGATTGCCTGGTCGCGGGTGCAGCCAACGGGCAAGGGAGCCTGGAATGAAGCCGGTTTCGCCTTCTATTCGAATCTGCTGGATGCGCTGGAAGCGCACAATATCGAAGCCCACCTCACCCTCTACCACTGGGACCTGCCGCAAGGCCTGCAGGACGATGGCGGCTGGCTGAACCGCGACACCGCCTACCGCTTTGCCGACTATGCAGCTGAAGTGGCGCGCCGCTTTGGCAATCGCGTGAAAACGATTGCAACGCACAACGAACCGTGGTGCACAGCCAATCTTGGCTACGGCAACGCCCAGTTCGCGCCGGGCGTGGCGGACGTCAAACAATCGGTGCAGGTATCGCACCATCTGCTGCTGTCGCACGGCCTGGCCATGAGCGCCATGCGCGCCGTAAAGCCGAACTGCCAGCTGGGCATTGTGCTGAACCAGTGGACCGCCGATCCCGCCACCGACAGCGCCGCCGATCGCGACCTGGCGGCATGGGAATACTCGCGCTCCGTCGAATGGTTCATGGACCCGATCTTCAAAGGCCACTACCCTGAGCTTGCGCTGAAAGGCCACGGAGCGAATGCGCCGCTGGTGGAACGGGGCGACTTCGAAATCATCCAGCAGCCGCTGGACTTCCTCGGCGTGAACTACTACTTCCGCGCCTATTGCAGCGCCGAAGACCCGCCGCGTAAAGCCCCCGGCAAGCACGGCTTCACCGACATGGGCTGGGAGATTTATCCGGAAGGCTTCACCGAACTGCTGCTGAAGCTGAACGCCGCCTACGACCTGCCGCCGATATACATCACCGAAAACGGCATGGCCAATCCGGACGCAGTGATTAACGGCGAAGTGCACGACCCCAAGCGCATCGAATTCATGCAAAGCCACCTGGCCGCATTGAAGGACGCGATGGACCAGGGCGTCAACGTGCAAGGCTACTTCGCCTGGAGTCTGCTGGATAATTTCGAATGGAATTCCGGTTATGCCAAGCGATTCGGTATGATCCACGTCGACTACGAAACGCAGCAGCGGACAATGAAAGACAGCGGCTACTGGTATCGGGACTTAATCGACAACCAGACCGCTTAAAAAAAACAAAACAGCGAGGAGACAAAGATGCAGCAGGAAGCCACCATGCAGGCGGGCCAGGAACCCGCGCCCGCACCGCCAATGGGACGCAGCCCGCTGCTGTGGGTTCCCACCGGTTACTTCACGATGGCGCTGGCCTATGTGATGCTGTCCAGCGTGACGTCCATCATGTTCAAGAATCTGGGCATGGACAATGCGCAGGYGGCCGGCTATGCCAGCTCGCTGATCCTCGCCTACACCATCAAGCCGCTGTTCGCGCCGATCGTCGAAATGTACCGCACCAAGAAGTTCTTCGTGCTGATCACCGAGCTGATACTGGCCGCGGGCTTCGGCGCTGTGGCGCTGGCGATGTCCCTGCCTGGCTACCTGACTGCGCTGCTGGTGCTGTTTGTGGTGCTGTCCTTCATCGGCGCCACGCAGGACATTGCAGCTGACGGCGTGTACGTCACCTCGCTCGACTCGCGCAAGCAATCGCTGTACTGCGGCATACAAAGCCTGAGCTGGAACATCGGCCCGATCGTAGCATCGGGCGGCTTCGTCTTCCTGAGCGGCTGGCTGCACACCAACTACACGCACGACTGGACGAAGGCCTGGCAAATCGTGTTCGCACTGGTCGCCGTGATCATTCTCGCGATGACGGCCTGGCACTGGAAAGTCATGCCCGACGGCGCCAAGGCCGAAGACGCGCCCGCCTCGCTGGGCGACGCATGGCACATCCTGAAGGACGCCTTCGTTACCTTCTTCCAGAAGCGCGATGTATGGCTGATGGTGGGCTTCGCCTTCCTGTTTCGCCTGTCGATCGGGCTGCTGGAAAAAATCGGCCCCTTCTTCATGGTGGACCCGGTAGCCAAAGGCGGCCTTGGCTTATCGAACGAACTGCTCGGCATCATCTACGGCACTTATGGCCTGGCTGCCGTGCTGCTTGGCTCCCTGCTGGGCGGCATCTTCGTCGCCAGGCGCGGCCTGAAGCCGACGCTGTTCCTGCTGTGCTGCGCAGTGAACATTCCGAACGTAACCTTCCTGCTGATGTCGATTTATCAGCCGAGCAGCCTGGTGCTGATCAGCCTTGGCGTCACGGTCGAAAAATTCTTCTTCGGCTTCGGCTCGGTCGGCTTCATGATCTACCTAATGCAGCAGCTGGCTCCCGGCAAATACACGACCACCCATTACGCCTTCGGCACCGGCCTGATGGGCCTGTGCATGATGGTCACCGGCCTGGTGAGCGGACACCTCCAGCAAATGCTCGGCTACGTCCACTACTTCTGGTTCGTGATGGCCGCCACCATCCCCAGCTTCCTCATCACCTGGCTCGCCCCCTTCCATTTGGGGTCAGGCGCTAAATGAGACATGAGGCTGCTTGATCTGCCTCAGGACCTGGTTCCGCGGCACATGCTAACTTCCCTGCATGAGCCGCCAACCTCGCATCCAGTTCCCAGGAGCCATCTACCACATCACCTCGCGCGGCAATCGTCGCGCCCATATCTTTCTAGACGACCACGATTACCTCACCTGGCACAAAACCTTCGCCACGACCGCTGAGAAGTTTGGATTTATCAGCCACAGCTTTTGCCTGATGCCCAACCATTTCCACATTCTGCTGGAGACGATGCAAGCAAACCTATCCAAAGGCATGCAATTCCTGAACAGCCATTATTCTCAGCACTTCAACAAACGACATGGCAAGGACGGCCACCTCCTGCAAGGCCGCTTTAACGCCCAATTAGTCGAGCACGATTCGTACTTTGCCGAGCTCGGACGATACATCGCACTCAACCCTGTCCGAGCAGGGCTGGTTGAATGCGCAGCAGACTGGCGCTGGAGCAGCTATCGATATACCGCTGGCCTGGCCACGCCGCCACACTGGCTCGAAACGGACCGGATACTCGCCCACTTCGGCCAGCGCGACAACGACCTGCGCCACAAAGCGTTTCGTGCATTTGTAGCGAGCGGCATGGACTGCAGCAATCCGCTGAAGGGCCGCCTCAAAAGCCAGAAACCGGATGCCACTCAATCCCAGCCCGCGCCCAAGCCCTTGGCCGACTATGCCTGCCGGCCCAACCGAAACAGCGCAATAGCTGATGCCATCTCGTCGGGAGCGTATAGCAAAAAGGATATAGCCGAGGCATTTGGCGTCAGCAAAAGGACCATTGGGAGAGCGGCGAAGCGAAACTAACGGACCAGCTCGTGTCTCGTTTAGCGCCTGACCCCAAATAAAAAAAGCCCCGGCCGGGGGAAATCGCGACCGGGGCCAACCTTGGATCAGTAAATCAGAAGTTGTAGCCTGCGTTGAAGCCGAAGGTGCGTGGCGGCAGGTATTGCGCTTGCCAGATGCCTTGCGGATTCTGGGCGCTCGTCTTGACGTTCTTGTCTTCCACGTTGCGCACGAACAGGTCGACGTAGTAGTTCTTCGTCGCTTCGTAGCGCATGCCGAGGTCCGTGCGGGTGTAGGACTTCTGACGATCCGGCTCACCCAGATTGAACACGCTCAGCCAGCTCGCGCTTTCGTAGTGGGCGCTGACACGCGGGGTCAGCGTGCCGTCCGGCAGGTGGATCGAGTGCGAATACTGCACCTGCGTGCTGAACTTCGGTGCGTGCGGCATCGTGTTGCCCGTCACGTCCAGGCAGCTGGTGATGCCGGTGATCGGACATGCCGGCAGCTGGTAGTCGTTACTGCCGCCGATCAGGGTGCCCAGCTTGGCGTGAGTGTAGGTCGCTACCACTTGCACGCGATCGTCCTTCGTGATGCGCGCCGCCAGTTCGGACTCGAAGCCGTAGATCTTCGCGCCTTCTGCGTTGAAGGTGCTCAGGCTATGGC